>JAMWDF010000007.1 GCA_023818865.1 Candidatus Omnitrophota bacterium | reverse complement strand
CGACCTGCGCAAGGACACCTAATTTCCGGAGGCCAACTGTGTCTTTCCCACCCAGATGTTTTCCGGCTGGTCCGGGATTATGTCCTGGAAAAAATGGCTGAACCGGAAATCCGGGTAGTGGCTGTTGCCCAGATGGATTGCGGCAATTATTGTCGGTGTCCTGAATGTGAGAAAAAGGATAAAGCCGGTAAGAGTCCGGCGGCCAGCCTTCTTGATTTTGTCAACCGGGTGGCTGAACAAACAGTTAAATTTTATCCCATGAAGTATGTCGCCACCCTGGCTTATCAGTACTCTCAGATTCCTCCGGTTGGGCTAAGAGCCCATAAAAATGTTATTGTCAAACTGTGCCATATGCAACCTTCTTGTGATTTCCATTCCCTGACCAGTTGCCCCTCCAATCGGTTCTACTTAGAATGTTTGCAGCAGTGGACAGAAATCTGTCAGCGGGTATTTGTTTGGCACTACGCGACCAATTTTCTTCATAATCTAGCTTTTCATCCCAACTTTGACGCCCTGAATGAAGATATCAGGTTTTACCAGAAAGCTGGAGTCTGGGGAATTTTTTTTCAGGGGCAAAGACAAACTGGCGTTTCCTTTGGAGAACTGCACGCTTACTGTCAGGCTAATCTGGCCTGGGATACGACCAACGATTATTTTCAACTGGCCAGGGAATTCGCTCAAGCCTATTACGGCCAAGCCGGTGAAGCGATTATGGGCTTGATTGATACTTTTCACCAGAAGGTAAGAGCCGGTTTTCACGGCCATCTTTTCACCCATCCGGCTGAGGGCACTTTCTCCCTGAAACTCCTCAAGAAAGCAGAACAATTCTTGAAGGAGGCAGAAGAGGCTGTAAGAAAAGAGCCAGTTTTGCGCCAGAGAGTGGAGATGGTGAGACTTTGGTTTGACTATACCTGGCTGGCGGCGCTTTCAGGCTTGGTCAAGCAAGCCGGTTCATTTGTGGTCAAAGTGGCGCCAAAGGCTCCAGCTGTTTTCCGCAAGACGGTGCAGTTGCTAAAAAAACACCAAGTTACCCACCTTCAGGAATTCCCAGCCAGCCACCAGGATTTAAGAGAAAAGGTGGGCTGGGCGGTAAAGTCTAGAAAGATGCCTGTTTATACCCTCTGCTCTGGAACGCTCCAGGCAGAGATTGTCCCGGAACTGGCTGGAATGGTCTTGGCATTGAAAAAAAAGGATAGGAAGATTAATCTTCTCTGTCCACCGGCTACCTGGATTCTCCGGTATCCCACGATGGGTGGGTTAACGGAAGGCTGTACTAAAGATGATTTTGGACCCGGTTTCAGCGAAGCCTATCGGCTAGTCAGAAGAGGAAAGAATTTTCTGGTCTTAGAAGCCAGGTTAAGCAATCAGGTAGTAGTGAAAAGAAAATTTGTGATTGAAAATGAACCAGCCTGCTTATTCATCCAGAACGTTTACACCAACAGGGCAGAAAAACCTGTTGAATTACTCTGGCACTGTTTTGCTCTTTTAAAACTGGGGGAACTGAAGGATATTGTCTTTTTTCGCTTGGAACCGGATGGTCAGATGACTCAGGTAAAACCAGAAGTCCCGTTATCTACTGTTTCGGCCAGCCAGTGGATTGTTTGGGAAAAGGAGAAAGTACCAGCTGGCGGCTGGGGGTGTTTTAATACCAAGCTTGGCTTGGGGATTTTCCATCGGTTTTCTGAGCAGGCAAGTTTTTGCGGCTCTAATGCCTACACCCGGGACAGCCGGATTCTGCTGGAGGTAATAGGGAAACACCATCGGGTCAACCCAGCCTGCCAGGTTAATTTCCAGCACCGCTACCGGTTAATAGAAAATTTATGAAAGAAAAAGCAGGACCCATCATTGTCATCGGGAGCCTGAATGTAGATATCGTGGCGCGACTTTCTCGGATTCCTGCGCCGGGAGAGACATTATTCTGTCAGACCTACCGGATGGTGGCTGGGGGTAAAGGGGCTAACCAAGCCGCCGCGGTAGCCAGGTTAGGTGGCCGGGCGATGATGGTGGGAAAAGTGGGGCAAGATTTTTTTGGCCGGTTCTTAATTGAAAAACTAAACCAGGCTGGAGTAGATACCCGGTTTGTCCGCCGAGAGAGAAAATCACCTACTGGCCTGGCCCTCATCTGGGTAAATCAAATTGGAGAAAACAGTATTGTGGTGGTTGGCGGCGCCAACCAGACACTGACAGAGAAAGAAATTGATTGCCTGCAGCCCTTTATCAAAAGGGCGGCCATTGTCCTTCTCCAATTAGAAATCCCCTTAAAGACTGTCTGCCATACAATCCGGTTAGCCAATAAGTTCTCGGTTCCGGTCGTTCTTGACCCTGGTCCAGCCAGCCCTCTGCCGCCAGGTATCTTCCCGTTGATTTCCTTTATCTTGCCTAATGAGCCTGAAGCCGGGATGCTGGTGGGCGCTAAGATTACTGGGATACAAGCTGCCAGAAAAGCCGCCAGAATACTTCTGGAAAAAGGAGTGAAGAAAGCGGCCATTATCAAATTGGGAAAGAAGGGTTGCCTTTTGGCTAGCAGGGAAATGTTTGTCCATATTCCGGCCCTCTCAGTGAAAGCAGTAGACACCACTGCGGCTGGCGACATTTTTGCCGGGGCTTTTGCCATCGCTCTGGTTGAAGGACAAGACTACCTTTCCGCGGTCAGGCTAGCTACCGTGGCTGCCGGTATTAGTGTCACCAGGGAAGGGGCCCAGCCTTCTATTCCTAACCGAACCGAAGTGGAAGAATTAAGGAAGAGACTATGGCCCTGAAAAAAGAAAGAACGGTTTCTGTTGGCCTGTCAGGAGAGATAACCTTCTTCTGTGGAAGGGAAGCAATTGCCAGGCTTTCTTGTTGTCCAGAAATATTCACCTCCACCGGGCAAGAAGAAATAAGGTTAACCCGAAGTCTCTCTTCAACCATTCTGGCTACGGGGAAAAACAGGAAATTTTTGGTTCAGCGGCAACTGGAAGAGGAAGGAGTTTTTTTCCATGTTATTTCCCTATTGACCCTGCGGCAAGCTACTTTACTGCAAAGATACCAGGAAAATCTGACTATCTGGCTAAAAGACCCTGAATTTGTTTGGACACCCAATCTTTGTCCCAAGCCAGGTGATGTCATCGGTGACCATGTTTTCCGAGCTCCAGCCATTATTCTCCAGAATAAATATGTTTCTTTTGCTTTGGTGCCTGATCTTGACATTTTGGCTAAGCAAAGGTTTTCCCCGGTAGGCCGAGAAGACTGGCGATTTTCCTCAGGAAGCAGACCGGTTAGCGCGCAACTGCCTATGTTTGGTTCGCTTCTTTGCCAGGGGGAAAACTACCAGTTAGCCATTGGTCTGGCTGACTATACCTTCCGGGAACATCTCTACTATCAGCTAACCGGCAAGAGTGTCCCTTTCCCAGCTGGCCAGACAATCTCTCTCGGTTTCTATCTCTGGCTGGCGACAGGCATTCCTGTAGGGAACATCCGGCCAGTCTTAGCTTTTCTCTGGCAGAGATATGCTTCCCGGTACACCCAGACGTTTTTGCCCCAAATGCTCCCTTTTAGGGTTTACTCAGCCACCTCTCTGGAAAGTATTCATCACATTGGAGAATTGGTGGAATTTCCTCTTTCTGGTGGGAAAACTGGAGTCGGGCTGCGCAATACCAGTAACCTTTTTTCTAACGATATAGCCTCCTCCTACTTTCGCCTCCCGGTTCGCTCAGTTTGGTTGCACTCCTGGTTTAACAGTCTCCGGAGCGGTTTTGGAATTTTTTATCAGGCGTTGCGTACCGGCGAAGCTAACTGGCACCGCTGGAGTGAAGGCATCAGGAATTTGGTTCTTTCCGCGCCAGAAGTCGCTGGCCAAGGATTTATACCAGGGGTCTACGATTACCAGAATCGCCGGTGGTGGTACGGGGTGACCAGGTTAGGGGCTGGTCCTAAAATCCTTGACCTGGCAGCGAGTGCTCATACCGGCTGGTGGATGCTTCGCTGGCACCGGTACCTGAAGCCGGATGAAAGGTTAATAAAACGTTGCCAGAAAATGGCCGCCGGGCTGGTCTCGCTCCAAGCGAAAGATGGTTCTTTCCCTGCCTATTTGGATGAAAAAGGCCGGGCTTTGCCTCTCTTGGAAAAATCCGCCCAGGCAGCGATGGCTGCCCTTTTCCTGGCTGAGCTCTACGCTCATACCAGAGCCCAAGTGCTTTTACCGGTGATTCAAAGCGCCAGTGATTTCTTTATCAGGGAAATTATTCCGAAACAACGGTACCATGATTTTGAAACCTTCTTTTCCTGTTCAGAGAAGCCGCTTGACTTTTTTGACCACCAGACCGGCCAGCCTGCTCAGAATACCCTTTCCCTTTTCTGGATTACCAAGGTGTTGTTGCACACTTATGAATTCACCGGAAAAGAAGATTACCTCCAGTGGGGCCTGCGCTGTCTGGACCAGTTATCTCTTTACCAGCAGGTGTGGAACCCGCCCTTCCTTTCTCTTTACACCTTCGGCGGTTTTGGGGTTATGAACACTGACGGGGAATGGAATGATATGCGGCAGGCTTTCTTTTCTGAGGTTTACTTCCAGGCTTTTCTTCTAACCAAAGAAAAAGAATATCTCCAACGGGCTGTGGCTTGTCTCCGGGCTGGTTATGCCCAGATGAGTCACCCAATTCACCAAAAGACCAATCCCTTACGTTACGACACATTTCCCCCAGGACTTGTTCCAGAAAACTTTGCTCACACCGGACAGGATGGCCGGGCGATCCGCTCAGGTTTTGACTGGGGAGCAGGAGCCTTGGTGACGATGACTGCTTTCACCGAAACACTTTACGGCTCTCTTCTGGTGGAGGCTGATTCAGGCGTGGTAGTAGGCATAGATGGTCTGGAGGCAAGGCTGTTAGAGGCAGGCCAGAAAAAATTAGTTATTCAGGTAAAAGAAGGAACTGGGGTTTCCCGGCCAGCCAAAGTGGTTATCTACAAGAGAAGCAAGGCAACGGTGAGGTGGATTCAGCTAAAAGCCGAAGGAGAAAAAATCATCACCCTCGGTCTTTGACGGCCAGACTGCTCCGGATTATAATCTCTGGGAACGATGGCAACAAAAGTAGTGGCGTTTTATGTTCTCCCTTATCCTGTTTCTTTCCCGTAAGTTTACCGGCCGGGGAGCCAGAGACAATTTTCTCTGGTTCCTGAATCTTTTTTCGGTTACTGGAATTGCCTTAGGAGTAACTACCCTAATGCTGGTTCTGGGGGTGATGAATGGCTTTTCTAATGAGCTGAAGAAGAAAATTATTGGCGCCCATCCCACCGTGTACATTGAAGGCCGGCCGTTTATCCATGATTATCCTCAAGTAATAGCTAAGGCAACCACCTTCCGGGAAGTGATAGGGGTGGCGCCTTATCTTTCGTCCCAGGTAATTTATCGTTCCTCCAGTTATCTCCTTGGTGGTGTGCTTAAAGGCGTGGACCCGACCCTGGAGCCAGCAGTGACCAGAGTCGCTGAATTTTTTAAGGAAGGGCGGATGAAGTCTTTGGAGGATGGAATAGTTCTGGGCAGTGAGCTGGCGGAAGAATTAGAGGTCAGGGTTGGAGATACTATTACAGTGATTGGCGGTCTTCAGGTTCGGCAAATGTCCTTTAAGGTTACCGGAATTATTGAATGCGGGGTTTACAGTTACGATGTTAGCACTGGTCTTACTTCTCTGGCCAATGTCCAGAAACTCTTTGGCCTGGGAGATGTGGTTCATGGGGTGGGATTGCGGGTAGACAATATCTATGCTTCGGAAAAAATTGCTGAGCGTCTCAGCCAGGCGCTGGAAGACCGCTATCCTGTAACTACTTGGATTCAAAAGAACAAAATTCTTTTTGCCGCTTTAGCGCTGGAGAAAAAAGCAATGACCATTATTCTGGTATTGATCATTCTGGTGGCTTCTTTTAACATCGTTTCCACCTTGATGATTACTGTTTTCCGAAAAACAAGAGACATCGGGATTCTCCGGGCAATCGGGTTTTCTTCTGGAGATATCGGCCGGCTTTTTTTCTGTCAGGGATTACTTTTGGGAGGCGAAGGGCTAGTGGCCGGGCTGGCGTTAGGTGGCCTTTTGAGTTATCTCCTTCGCCGTTACCAGTTTATCCGGTTGCCAGAATTTGTCTATAATCTTTCTCGGTTGCCGATAGACATTTCTTCCAAGGATGTGGGTTTCATCTGTCTGGCAGTTATGATTATTGTAAGTCTGGCGAGTGTCTATCCAGCCAGAAGAGCCTCGCGGCTGAATCCGGTGGAGGCACTAAGATATGAGTGAACCGGCGGGGAAAAATAATGTTGCTGGGTGAAGGTTTAAGCAAGGTTTACGGAAAGCTGGTTGCCTTAAGAGAGGTCACCATTGAAGTGGCCAGGGGGGAGATTGTAGTGGTACTTGGTCCCTCTGGTTCAGGGAAGACGACCCTATTGAATCTGCTGGCTTTATTAGACCGACCTAGTTCAGGCAAGGTTTTTCTCAACGGAGAAGAAATCTCCCGCCTACCTGATACCTCGGCTGCTCGGCTCCGCAATCAGCACTTCGGTTTTGTCTTTCAATTTTTTCATCTCTTGCCTGAGTTAACAGTCTGGGAAAATGTATTTCTGCCGCTATGGATCAAATATGGTTCTGGTGGGCAGGTGAAGACTTACCGACAGGAAGCAGAAAATCTGTTGACGAAGTTTGCTCTAACTCACCGGAAAGATGCCTATCCCCGTCACCTTTCCGGTGGAGAAATGCAACGGGTGGCAATCTGTCGGAGTTTGGTCTGTCATCCCCAGATAATCCTGGCTGATGAGCCCACCGGGGCACTGGACCGCCAGGCCGCCCAATCCCTGGTAGAAACAATTGTCCGGCTTAACCAGGAGGAAAAGGTAACCTTCCTGATTGCCACGCACAACGAGATGTTTTTACAGATAGCCACCAAAGTTGTATATTTAAAAGATGGGCGCATAGAAAAAACAGAAAGGATTAGTCAGCCATCCACAGGGGAATAACATGGGCTTATTGATTTATCTTGATGGGCAACTTCTTCCGGAAGACCAAGCTCGGGTCTCGGTATTTGACCATGGCTTTCTTTATGGAGATGGAGTCTTTGAAGGACTGCGGAGTTATGACGGACGAATTTTCTGTCTGGAAGAACATCTCCGGCGGTTATACTTTTCAGCCAAGGCTATCATGTTGGAGATACCGCTCAGCCTGGAGGCCTTAAGAAAGGCAATCATTGAAACGGTGAGGGCGAACAAGTTAAGAGATAGTTACATCCGGGTGGTGGTTACCCGAGGGGTGGGTGACCTTGGGCTTGACCCAAGAAAATGTCCGCGGCCCACAGTCATCATCATTGCCAGTAGAATCCAACTCTACCCGGAAAGTCATTATCAAAAGGGATTGAAAGTTGTTACAGTGGCTACCCGTCGTAATCTTCATGAGTCTTTGAATCCAGCCATCAAATCCCTAAATTACCTTAACAACATTTTGGCTAAGATTGAAGCTAATCTGGCAGGAGCGGATGAAGGGCTGATTCTCAATCAGGCTGGTTATGTGAGTGAATGTACTGGAGAAAATATTTTTGTTCTTCATAGCGGTATCCTTTCTACTCCTCCGGTAAGCGCCGGGGTACTGGCTGGTGTCACCAGAAATGTGGTGATGGGCATAGCCACCGGTCTTGGGTTGGAAGTCCGAGAACGCAATCTCACCCGACATGACCTCTACGTAGCAGACGAGTGTTTTCTCACCGGCACAGCGGCAGAAATTGTTCCTGTGACTTCCCTTGATGGTCGCGTTATTGGCTCCGGTTTGCCAGGTAAGATTACCAAAGAAATCAGTGAGTTTTTCCGCCAGAAAGCTTTTAGCGAGGGAACGCCTGTTTACAACGGGAAGTAATCTTCCAGTTGTTTCCTGGTTTGGACAAGAATGGTGATCAAGATAATGGAGAAGAGCGAGAAAGAGTTGAGGATTACGGTGGTAGCCTTCTCCTTGATGGCCGAAAAGGAGCCACTAACTAGCCAGCGCCGTTTAGGGAAGGTTTGTCCTGTCTGTGGTTATCGCCAAAGTGATATCCGTCGGTACCGCTTTCTTGGCTGTCCAGACTGTTACCGTCATTTTTCTTCCCTCCTTTTGGAGAGATTGGTTGGTGGTGATGGATATCAGCTGAAACATTGTGGCAAAACTCCCCTAATCTGGAAAAAGGACCGGGAAAAGCTTTTTCCCCCAGGCCAAGATATTTCCCCTAAAACCCGCCGACGGTTGGAAGAACTGCTTAAGGTCCTGGATGATGGTTTTGAAGCAACCTTCTCTCCACCAAAGTCGTCTAAGAGTAAGTGAAAAGACAGGCTTGTCCTGGTTATGGAAACAGTTGATTTACCTGCCTTGGCCATCGGAAAAGTAACCGCCTGGTTGTTTGACAGACTGGGCAGGAGAATCGTCATTGGTTCCCGGATGAGATTAGCCCGTAATCTGCCTGGTCTTCCCTTTCCCCACCAGGCCACTGCCAGGCAGTGCCGAACTCTTTGCCAGAAGATAGTGCAAGTGTTTACGGACTACCCCGAGGATAACCTTGTGGTAGTTGACATGATGAACCTGAATGAGGTGGAAAAAGCAGTCCTAGTGGAAAAACACCTGGTGAGCCTGGAGTTTGTCCAAGAAGATTGGCCCAGGGTAGCCCTGATTTTCCCTGAGCAACGAATTTCCATCATGGTTAATGAGGAAGACCATATTCGTCTTCAGGCTTTTGCTCCTGGTCTGTCGCTGAATTCTCTCTGGGAAAAAGTAGATGAACTGGACAACTATCTTGACCAGCAATTAACCGCCGCTTTTCATCCTTTTCTTGGTTACCTGACCGCCTGTCCCACTAACCTGGGGACGGGATTTCGCGTCTCCGCCCTGGTGCACCTGCCAGCCCTAATGTTTACCAAGAAGGGTCGGTTGATATTTTCGTCACTCCGGGACATTGGCGTGATTGTTCGCGGCTGGTACGGAGAGGGCTCCCCTCCAGCTGGGGACATTTTCCAGATCTCTTCTGGCCAGAGCCTTGGCAAGACTGAAAGAGAAATTATTCACGAGATGCAAGTTGTGGTAAAATTAATAGAGAAGGAAGAAAGAAAAATGAGACAGGAGATGGAGGCTAATAAGCGCTGGAGGAACCAATTGAGAGAAAGACTGGAAGGGATTCAACAGGCCTCACGGCTAACCACAGAAGAAGCGCTTTCTTTTATTTCCTGGCTCTCTCTGGCGGCTGAACTGAACTGGCTCAGTCTGAACGGGAAAAACCTGGGTTGCCTGTTGACCCAGATTCTGCCCGGGCACCTCCAGCTTGTTCAGGGACGGAGTCTCACTCCTGCTCAACGCGATAAACTGAGAGCCGAACTGTTAAGGAAGGAATTGAAAGACCTATGTTTGAACGTTTTACCAAACGGGTAAAAACCGTACTTGACCTAGCCAGAAAGGAAGCCATAAAATCCGGCCATAACCGGATTGAGACCGAACACCTTCTTTTGGGTTTGATTGACGAAGGTGAAGGAATGGGCGTGGCAATTTTGAGACACTTAGGAATGGACCCGGAATCTTTGCGTTTGGAGATAGAAAAGTCAATGCGGGTAGGGGTGCCGCTGATGATGATGGGAGAAATTCCGCTTAGCAGCGATACCAAGAAGGTATTGGAGCTGGCGGTGAAGGAAGCTCAATACTTAGGACACACCTATGTGGGCACCGAACACCTACTAATTGGTCTGGCGGCTCAGGAAGAGGGCCTGGCCGCCAGGATTCTGACCAGGCACGGTCTTACGGTGGAAAAGATGAGGCAGAGCCTGGAGAATTTGTTGTACGAGGTTTCCGAAGATACACCCACTCAGTACCGACCAGCCAAAGCAAAAACAAAAACTCCAGCGCTGGATACATTCGGTCGGGATCTGACCAGGCTAGCCCAAGAAGGCAAACTGGATCCGGTAATCGGTCGGCATCAAGAAATTGAAAGAGTGACCCAGATATTGTGTCGCCGAAAAAAGAATAATCCAGTTCTTCTGGGTGAACCTGGGGTAGGAAAAACAGCCATTGTGGAGGGATTTGCTCAAAGTATCGCCTCAGGACAGGCCCCGGAACTTCTAAGAAAGAAAAGGGTAGTTATGCTTGATCTGGCTTCGTTGGTCGCTGGCACCAAATATCGCGGTGAGTTTGAGCAGCGAGTCAAGACCGTTCTGGATGAAATAAAGACTTCGGCTAATGTGATTATTTTTATTGACGAACTGCACACGTTGGTGGGGGCCGGGGGAGCCGAAGGGGCCATTGATGCTTCCAACATCTTAAAGCCAGCCCTTTCCCGGGGAGAGATTCAGTGTATTGGGGCAACTACGCTGGATGAATATCGTAAGTATATTGAGAAAGACGGTGCCTTGGAAAGACGCTTTCAACCAGTAATGATCAATCCGCCCACCGTGGAGCAGACAGTGGCTATTCTGAAGGGTTTAAGGGAAAAATATGAGGAGCACCACCGGTTGAAGATCACTGACCAGGCGATAGAGGCCGCGGCTTCTTTGAGCGACCGCTATATCTCCGGTCGGTATCTCCCGGATAAAGCGATTGATTTGATAGACGAGGCAGCCAGTCAACGCCGGCTGAAATTAAGCCAGCCACCGTCAGACCTGAAAAAACTGGAGAAAGAAGTAGCAGAAATAACCAAGAAGAAAGATGAGGCAATTAACCGACAGGATTTTGAGAAGGCGGCGGCTCTTAGGGACCAGGAGCGGGAATTGAAGAACCGGCTTGACTATCTCCGGGCTAACTGGGAAAAGCTTATTCCTGAAGAGGAGAAGGTTGTGACGGAGTCAGATATTGCTCAGGTAGTCTCCCGGTGGACCGGGATTCCGGTGGCTCAGCTTTGCAAAGAAGAGAAAGAAAAACTCCTAAAGATGGAGGAGTCTCTCAGTGAGGTGGTGGTGGGCCAGAAAGAAGCCATTTCCGCAGTTAGCCGGGCCATCAAACGTTCCCGGGCTGGATTGAAGGACAGGAAAAGACCGATCGGCAGTTTTCTCTTTCTGGGCCCTACCGGCGTAGGGAAAACCTTACTGGCCCGAGCCCTGGCAGAATTTCTTTTTGGAGAGGAGCAAGCTCTAATTCAGATAGACATGTCTGAGTATATGGAAAAATTTGCCGTCAGCCGGTTAATTGGTGCTCCCCCAGGTTATGTGGGTTATGAAGAGGGGGGACAACTGACTGAGCGGGTACGGCGCCGACCTTATTGCGTCGTACTTCTGGACGAGATTGAAAAGGCCCATCCCGAGGTGTTCAACCTTCTTCTCCAGGTTCTGGAAGAAGGAAGGCTAACTGACAGTTTCGGTCGGAGCGTCAGTTTTCAAAATTCACTTTTAATCATGACTTCCAACATCGGTACGGAATCCTTGAAAAATCAGGCAACCATCGGCTTTCGCTCTGCTGAAGCCGAAGCGTCTTACGAGGTTATGAAGCAGCGCATCTTAACTGAAATCCGCCGGGTCTTCAGGCCGGAGTTCATCAACCGACTGGATGAAATCATTGTTTTCCACCCGCTGAGCGAGCAGGATTTGTTGGCCATCGTTGACCTGGAAATTGCCAAGGTGGCGGAAAGGCTAAAAGAACAGAAACTTTCTCTCCGGGTAAGTAAAGCAGCTAAGATTTTCCTGATGAAGCATGGGACCAATGCTCAGTTTGGTGCCAGACCGCTTAGGCGGACTATTGCCCGTTACCTGGAAGACCCTCTTTCTGAAGAAATTTTGACCGAGAACTTTCCGGCCGGAATGACTATCCAGGTGGAGTGTAAGGGAGAAAGATTGACCTTCCAGCCAGGTAAAGGAGAGACCTGTGAAGAGAATCCTGAATCTACTACCTGTACTTCTTCTTGACCTGGCTTTACTTTTCGCTGAGCCCATCAAGATAAAAAAGGTTGTCTTTGAAGGAGTCCAGAGAGTCAGTTCTGATAAATTACTTCTGGTAATCAAAAGCCGACCGGAAGCGGATTATAGCGAAGAAGTACTCCGGGAAGATGTCAGCCGGCTAATGGAGACAGGTTATTTTGCTTCGGTGGAGTATGAAGTTTCGCCGCTGGATGACGGGATGGCAGTCACCTTTCGGGTGAAAGAGAATCCACTTATCAAACAGATTGTCTTTACAGGAAACCGAAAGATTAAAACAGCGGAATTGAGAAAAAGGCTGGGAGTAAGTGAAGGTTCATTCTGGGATGAAACAAAGTTTTTGGCTGGGCTGGAAGAAATAAAAAAGTATTACCAGGAGAAAAATCTGACCTTCACCGAGGTAACTTACCGGGTTGAGTCAGAAGAGGCAGGAGTAGTTATCTCGGTGGAAATCAGCGAAGGGAGAAAGCAGGTGGTAGGGACCATTGTTTTTGAAGGCAACAAAGCTTTCCCTGCTTCTCGCCTCCGGAAATTGATGAAAGTGAGAGTCCGAAGATGGCCTTTATCTCTTGGTCATTTTAAGGAGGAACTTTTTGAGGCTGATATTCAGGCGATTGAACGATTTTACAAGAGCCAAGGGTACTTAGATGTTTCGGTGAGTAAGTCTCAGGAACCGGAAGAAAGACGAAGACTCTTACTCCGGGTTCGGATTGAAGAGGGCAAGCAGTATTATCTGGGGAAAATAAATTTTTCTGGAAACCTGATTTTTCCCGAATCTCAACTACGGAAGCATTTGGTTCTGGCTAAAGAAGGAGAGGTTTTTGACGAGAGCAAGGCTGAAGAAAATCTGGCGAAACTGCAAAGGGTTTATTTTGACCGGGGCTATATCCAGGCAAGAATTCAATCCCTGCCAGAGCCAGTACCCGGTACCACCAGGATTGACCTGGTCTACCTGGTGGAACCAGGCAATATTTTCACGGTTGATGAAGTAGTTATTCGGGGAAATACCAGAACCAAGGATAAGGTGATTCGCCGGGAAGTGAGCTTAGTCCCTGGGGATGCTTTTTCTGGTTTTCAACTGGAAAAAAGTTTTGGTCGTCTGAGAGACCTGAACTATTTTGATGATATCAAAATCTTTCCTGAGTTTTCCCTGAGTGCGGATAAGGCTAATCTGGTGGTGGAAGTTAAGGAAAAAGAGAAGACTGGGCTGTTGATGTTTGGCGGAGGCTTCAGCACAGTGGATAAACTGGTAGGTATGGTCAGTCTGGAGCAAACTAACTTTGACCTTACCAATTTCCCCACTTTTACTGGCGGGGGACAGAATCTGAAAATGTGGCTCCAGCTCGGTCAGGTAAACCAAGGTTTTTATCTGAGTTTTACCGAGCCTTACTTTCTGGACCGGCCGGTTTGGTTAGGGACAGATGCTTATCACTGGACCAGGGACTGGGACGAGTATTCTGAGAAGCGAACCGGAGGGGATATCCGGGTAGGCAGACGCTGGGAAGATTTCTCCCTCGGTTTCACTCTTAAGTCTGAGCGCGTTTCTCTCTCGGATATCACCATTCCTTCCATCGTTGATCAGACAGGCAAGCGATGGAAAAACAGTCTGGCTACGAATCTGGAATATTCCAAGGTGGATAGCCGGCTTTTGCCTACCAGAGGATTTTCTGCTGTTACCTCCTTAGAATATGCAGGTGGGGTGTTTCAAGGAGATCTGAATTTCTGGAAAGCTACTCTGGAAGGAAATTTTTACTATCCCCTCCCCTTTAAGAAGACCATCTTTCATACCAGGACTTACCTGGCAAAGGTTAATGAACTGGGAGATACGGCCGACATTCCCATCTATGAACGATTTTTTGGGGGCGGCATCGGCACTGTTCGCGGATATGAGGAAAGGTCTCTTGGCCCGTTAGATCCCACCACCGGTGAAGCCATCGGCGGGAAGACAATTTTTGCACAGACCTTTGAGGTGTTATATCCTATCTATCAGGATATTCTAAAGGGTGTGGTCTTCTTTGATGTGGGTAATGTCTGGGAAAGGGATATATCATTTAGCGACCTGCGCAAAGGCGTTGGAGCTGGCATCAGAGTGACCGTGCCCTTGTTCCGAATGCCTATTCAGCTGGATTACGGGCTGGCTCTTGATCGGAAAAAAGGAGAAGACCGCGGCCGGCTACATATTGGAATGACCTTCGGATTTTAAGTCAGAGAAAGATTAAGGAGGCTAATGAATAAGAGAAAATGGTGGTTGGTAGCGGCAAGTATTTTACTTTGGGGAGCCTGGGGTAGTTTGGCTCTGGCTGAAGGGAAAATAGGCTATGTTGACCTACAGAAGGTGTTTCAGAATTATAATCGGGCGAAAGATAATGAAAGAAAGTTTAAACAGGAGGTAGAGAGCCAGCAGAAGGAAATTAACAAACTCCAGGATGAAATAAAGAAAGAACAGGAAGACCTGGAAAAGAAGAAGGAAGTCTTGAAGACCGAGGAAAGGCAGAAAAGGGAAGAACGGCTTCGGGGGATGCTTCAGGATTTCTCTGGCCGGTGGAAAGAGGTAAACGAGAGACTTGACCGGCGGAGAGAAGAACTGGAGAAAGAATGCATTGACGAAATTATTAAGGTGGCCCGAGAATATGGAAAAAAGCAAGGATATTCCCTCATTCTGGATAGCCGGGTGGTTATCTACGGACCAGAAGCTAGTGACCTAAGCGAAGAGATTCTGAAAATCCTTAACAAATGAACCGGATACCAAGGATGACTGTCGGGGAGATTGCCAGGATTGTTAACGGCAAGGTAATTGGAAATGACACCCTTGAGATTAAGGGCATTTCCGGAATTAAAGAAGCCCAAGAAGGAGACCTCACCTTTATTGCTAACCGAAAGTATCTTTCTCTCTTGCAAAGCACCAAAGCTTCAGCAGTGCTTGTCTCTCCGGATATATGTAATTCTGTCCCTGCCACCCTTATCCAAGTAGAAAATCCTTCTCTGGCTTTTGCCCAGATAGTCAGCTTTGTTGGTCCGGAGCCCATCGCCTTTCAGCCAGGGATCCATCCTACCGCGATTATCGGACCTAATGTCCGTCTAGGAAAGGATGTTTCTATCCAGCCGTACGCGGTGATTGAAGATTATGCGGTGATTGGAGACCGGTGCGTGATCGGAGCTGGAGTTTACATCGGCCACTACACCATTTTAGGCAACGATTGCGTAATTTACCCGCAGGTAGTGATGAGGGAAAGAATCAAGATTGGTAATCGGGTAATTGTTCATTCTGGCACGGTGATTGGGGATGACGGATTTGGGTACGCCACAGTCAGAGGGGTGCATCATAAGATCCCTCAGATTGGCACCGTGGAGATTGATGATGATGTGGAGATAGGTTCCAATGTTACCATTGACCGGGCCAGGTTTGATAAGACTTACATTGGCCGGGGTGTCAAGATTGATAACCTTGTTCAGATTGCCCATAATGTCACCATCGGCGAGAACACCATCGTGGTGGCTCAGGTAGGAATCTCCGGGAGTACTTCTATCGGCCGCAATGTGATTATTGCTGGCCAGGTAGGAATTATTGGTCATCTGACCATCGGGGATAACGTCATTATTGGGGGAAAGGCAGGGGTGACCAAGGACATTCCTCCGGATACCCATGTCACAGGTTTTCCTGCCAGAGAAAAGTGGGAGGATATGCGTTTTCAGGCCTATCTCCGCAAGCAGCCGGCTATTCTGGAACGGTTGAAAAAGCTGGAAGAGCGAGTAGCGGAGCTGGAAACACGATTGAGAGAAAAGGATGGTCAGAGCCCAAAGGACCCTTGAAAAACCAGCCACGATTGAAGGAGTAGGACTGCACACCGGCCAAAAGGCCCAGGTGACCATCAAGCCTGCCGCCGCTAACACCGGGATAATTTTTATCCGGGTTGATGTGTCTGGAGCTGAACCAGCCAGGGCAGAAATAGAGCAACAGCTGGATATTGAAAAGTACCCAAGGCGCACCTCACTGGCTAGTGGGCAATATCCCATCCACACCGTGGAGCATCTTCTTTCCGCTCTTTACGCTCTGGGAATAGACAATGCGTGGATTGAAGTGCTGGGAGAAGAATGTCCGGGTATGGATGGCAGTTCCTTGCCCTTTGTCCAAGCAATTCAGCAAGCTGGCGTGAGAGAACTGCCAGAGGCCCGGGAGGTACTGAAGGTTAGGGAACCAATTTATATTTCAGAAAACGGGTCCCATGTGGTAGCTTTACCTGGAGAGTGCCTGAAGGTTTCTTACACCCTTGACTATCATCATCCTTTTCTCCGTTCCCAGTATGCTTCTTTTCCCATTGACCCGGAAACTTATACCGCCGAGGTTGCTCCAGCTAGGACCTTTTGTCTGGAAGAGGAGGTGGATAGATTAAGAGCCTTGGGGCTGGGAAAAGGTTCTGACTATAACAATACTCTGGTAATTGGGACAGCCGGGGTGATTAACAATTCTTTCCGGTTTGAAGATGAACCAGTGCGCCACAAAATTTCCGACCTGGTTGGGGATCTGGCTCTTTTGGGCGCACCTTTGGCGGCTCACATCATCGGTATCCGTAGCGGCCATGCCTTAAACACCCGACTGATTCGCAAACTCCGGGAACTCCAGAAACGGGAACGTTCTGTGGGAGTAGGGGCTCCTTCCCTATTATCTTTTGATAGCCACACCCTGAATATTGATGAAATCACCGGAATTATCCCCCATCGGTATCCATTTCTTCTGGTTGATCGGATCGTTGAGTTAAAAAGCGATCGGGCGGTAGGGATCAAAAATGTGACGATGAATGAATGGTTTTTTCAGGGACATTTCCCGAATAGACCAGTAATGCCTGGGGTGCTAATCGTGGAGGCGATGGCTCAGGTTGGTGGGGTGTTAATGCTAAGCAAGACTGAGAACCGAGGTAAACTGGCTTATTTTTTGAGCATTGACCGAGTGAAGTTCCGCCGGGCAGTCACCCCCGGTGACCAGTTACGACTGGAAGTGGAAGTGGTAAAGATGAGAAGCAAAACTGGGCAAGTTCAGGGAAAGGCTTATGTCGGAGACCGGTTGACTGCCGAGGCTTTGTTGATGTTCACCTTAATGGAAGCATGAGTAGCCTTTCCCTTCCAAGTAAGAGTATATCCAATGAGAAAGATTCATCCCACCGCCATTATTTCTTCCCAGGCTGAACTGGATGATGAGGTGGAAGTCGGTCCTTTCTCTGTCATAGAAGGACCGGTGAAAATTGGCCGAGGGACGAAAGTAGGTAGCCATGTTCACCTTCTTGGTTATACCACCATTGGCCAGTACTGCCGTTTGTTTACTGGGGCGGTGATCGGCAGCATCCCTCAGGATTTGAAATACCGCGGTGAGGAAACCTACCTGGTCGTTGGTGACTACAACATCATTCGGGAATATGTCACCATGAATCCGGGAACGGCTAAGGGAGAAAGTACTATTGTCGGCTCGCATAATCTCTTTATGGCTAATGTCCATATTGCTCATAACTGCGTGATTGGTAACCAGGTAATCATTGCCAATTTTGGCGCCCTGGCCGGTCATGTGGTGGTAGAAGATTATGCTATCATCGGCGGGTTAACCGGGGTCCACCAATTTTGCCGGATTGGTGCCCACTCCATCACCGGCGGTTGCTCCAAAATCACCAAGGATATCCTTCCCTTTGTCATGGCTGACGGTCATCCAGCTGTTCCCTGGGGTATAAACAAAATTGGTTTGAAACGGCGCAATTTCTCGCCGGAGAAGATTGATCTTCTGGAAAAGGCTTACCGAATACTTTTCCGTTCAGGGTTGAATGTCTCTGCGGCTGTTGAGGCCCTAGGAAAATTTTCTGAGAGTGAAGAAATCAGGCAGATAATTACTTTTATCCGCAATTCCCAACGAGGTATTGCCAGAGAGGGATTGAAGGAAACTGATGTTTAAGACAAGCAGTAGACAACCAAACATCCTTTTCATTCTGATTGACGACTTAGGTTGGAGAGACCTGAGTTGTTATGGCAGTGAATTCTATGAAACCCCAAACATAGATAGTTTGAAAAAAACTGGAATTCTTTTCACCGACGCTTATGCGGCCAGTCCGGTCTGTTCGCCTACCCGGGCCAGCATCTTAACAGGGAAATATCCAGCCAGGTTGGGCATCACCAACTATATCGGCGGGAAAGAAAGAGGAAAACTACTTCCTCCAGTCAACCAAGAATATCTCCCTCGGAGCGAAAAGACAATTGCCAGTGCCCTGAAGGAGGCTGGCTACAAAACTTATCATGTGGGCAAGTGGCATCTGGGGGGTGGGGAGTATCTACCGCAATACCATGGGTTTGAAAAAAACCTGGCTGGTTGCGAATGGGGAGCGCCTCGGTATGGCTATTTCAGTCCGTATCACCTACCTGGCTTTGAGGATGGTCCGGAAGGAGAATTCCTGACTGACCGGTTGACCGATGAAGCCATTAAACTGATCAAAGAAACCAGAACACCTTTCTTTATGTACCTTGCCCACTACGCGGTTCATGCCACCGCCGCCGCACCAGAAAGGTATATCCGCAAGTACCAAGAAAAAGTGAAAAAATTAGGGCTGGACAAGGTAAAGACCTTTGAGGAAGGCGAATTTTTTCCTTGTGATCACAAGAAACATCTCCGGGTGGTGAGAAGATTGATTCAGTCAGACCCGGTTTATGCGGGAATGATTGAAAACCTGGATGAAAATGTCGGCCGGTTACTCCAAGTCCTGAAGGAAACAGACCAGCTGGACCACACCATCATCATCTTTACCTCGGACAATGGCGGCTTAGCCACTGCTGAGGGTTCTCATACCTGCAACCGGCCCTTGAGGGAAGGCAAAGGCTGGATGGAAGAAGGCGGCATTCGAGTTAACCTGATTATCCGCTGGCCTGGAGTGACCGACCAGGGAGGGATCTGTTCAGTCCCGGTAATTTCCCCTGATTTTTATCCGACCATTCTGGAAATGGCTGGCTTGCCGCTTCTTCGCCAGCAGCATATTGATGGCATCAGTCTTCTTCCCCTTCTTCAGGGACAAAACCAACTGGACAGAGAATTTATTTTTTTTCATTTCCCTCATTATGGCAATCAGGGAGGACAGCCTACCTCGGCAGTCAGAACAGAGGAATACAAACTGATTGAGTATTATGAGGATAGCCGATTTGAGCTTTTTCACCTAAAAGAAGACATTGGCGAGAAAAACAATCTGATAGAAAAAGACCCAAGAAGATTCAAGCAATTACAGGAGAGGCTGGAGGAAAGTAAGAGAGCCACTAAAGCAAAATTGCCGGTGGCTGACCGCTGATGAGAGAGAAACCAAACGTTCTTTTCATTTTGGCTGATGACCTCGGTTACGGTGATTTCAGTTTTTTCAATCAAGGGCTTTCTCAGACCCCAACTTTAGAGACCTTGTTTCATCAGGGGATTTGTCTTACTCAGCATTATTCCGCCTCTCCGGTGTGTAGTCCGGCTAGGGCGGCTTTGCTCACCGGTCGTTATCCCCACCGCACGGGTTCCATTGATACCTTTGAAATGCACGGGCTGGATAGGTTGGCTCCAGACGAAATTACCCTGGCTGACATCTTAAAAAACGACGGCTATACTACCGGCCTGGTGGGTAAATGGCACCTTGGCGCCATTGAAAAAAAGTATCATCCTACCAGCCGGGGCTTTGACGAATTTGTTGGCTTCCGCGGTGGCTGGCAGGATTATTACCGCTGGCATCTTTTTTACAATGAGAAACTAGGGAAAAGTGACGGCCGTTATCTGACAGATGTTTTCACCGAGGAAGCTATCAGCTTTATTCGCCGGCACAAACGAGAACCATTTTTCCTTCACCTGTGTTACAACGCGCCGCATTTTCCTCTCCAGGCCCCGGAAGAAGACTTGAAACCCTTCTTGCAAGAAGAAGGGCTGGGTAAAGGGGTGGCTTATATCTATGCGCTGGTTCGCCGAATGGATACAGGCATCGGCCAGATTCTTGAGGAGTTGAAGAAACTGGGTATAGAGAATAACACCATTGTATTCTTCACCAGTGATAACGGACCCCAGTTTGGCGAGGGGGAGATGTCTACCACCAGGTTTAACTGTAATTTCCGGGGATGTAAGGGCAATGTCTTTGAAGGTGGCATTAGAGTCCCGATGTTGATTCGCTGGCCAGGGAGACTGCCTGGTGGCAAAATAGTAGAGGCAATGGTTCACTTTGTTGATTGGCTTCCCACCATCTTAGAAATGATTGGTATAGCGACGCCTTCCGGAATCAAAAAACTGGATGGGGAGAGCCTCTGGTCAGCTCTTCAGGGCTCTAAAAACCAGGCAGGTAAGAGGTTCTGGCAGTGGAACCGGCTTTACCCGGTCCGGACTTCCAACATCGCCATGAGGGATGGGGATTGGAAACTGGTCAGACCGCCTATTCTTGCCACGATGAAATTTCCCCCAGAAATGGGCTTAGTTGACCAGGAGTACACTTACCATCCAGGAAAAATTACGGCCATTTTTGACCTGAAGTTTCCTGAATTTCTGTTAGAAGAAAACCCTCCCCTTCTTTTTAACCTGAAAGAGGACCCGCTGGAAACTACTGATTTGAGTTTTAGGTATCCCCAGTTGGTTGCTCAGATGGACAAGGAAACAGACGATTGGTTTCAGTCTGTAGAAGAAGAAAGAGGAAAGTCTTTAATCTGATGCCAGAAAAAGCAAAAGGGTATGTGGAACTAATTGGTAACCCCAAAGGTGCCTTCAGCAGTCAGTACAACATTATGCCCAGCGAGAAAAGAGGGTTTTTCCCCAGCCATGAGGTGGAGGCCTGGGAGACAAGAGAGGTGGTAGTCACCGGGAAGAAAGCTGAAGACGCCTGGACAGTGGCGGTGGCCATTCCCTGGAAGAGTTTACCTCAGACAAACGGCGTCCCGGAAAAAATCCAGGCGCAATTTCTTCGTTGGAACGCAAAAGATAGATACCGGCATACTGTCTGGTCTCCTCTTTTGGATACCTGGACCTATTCGCTTTCCCGGTTCGGCTGGCTGTTACTGACTGAGGCAACTGGTGAGGGGAAAACAATGTTCTTTCGGCCGGAGAAAAAGCAGGTTGGTTACATTTCGGCCAGCGGCCCCAAGCCAGAGCAGCCCACGGTTGTGAGCATGATTACCACTGGTGAGGCGAGAAATTTTTTTCTCGTCGGGCAAAGAGACTTGAACCGGAATAGATGGCTTGAACTGAGAGGCATTATTAAGTTTGATCTGACAAAGTGGCGCCAGGGAAAGAATAAACTGGTAAAAGGGGTGCTGGAGATGGACCGGGTGAATGCGGTCGGAGAATCCCCGTTTGACCCGATTCTTATTGAGGTTATAGAAACTACCACAAAAGATAAAGTGGTACCTGAAGATTTTAGCGCCAGAGTAATTAAACCAGAGCTGGCTCTTATTCCCGTGCCAGGAGAAAATATTAAACTAAAACTGTCCCTGGATATTACCGAAGGGTTGAAAGAAATTCTGGCTTTAGGAAAAGATTGGCTCGCTTTACGGCTGCGGATTTCTGAGGGGTGTAACCGGACCGATGGCCAGATTAGGTACCAGGTGTTTGGGGCGAAGGAAAACTCTCCGGAGCTGAAGATTACAATAGGAGATTGAACTGCGACCACTCAGGCAATGGGGACAACAAAAGGAAAAACTGCTGTCTTTGTCTCTGAGGATGAGTTAAGCAAGGAAGGTGTAGCCAGACTGGGCCGCTCAAGAGAATTAATTTTGCTTTCTCTAGTACCGGTTTCCTGGCGACATCTTCCAGCTTACCAGATAGATTTGGCTAAACTGGAGAATATCACCGAGATTATCAAGCGGGAAAACGTCACAGAAATAGCCTTCCTGGGGAAAGTGCCTCACCAAACAGTTTTTACCCTGAAGCAGAACTCAGCTGGCTGGCAATTCCTCCAGGCTTTGACTAACTACCAGGGGGAAACCTTGCTGAAAGGCATCAGTAATTGGCTGGAAAAACAGGGGGTCACCATTCTTTCCTTGTCTGAGATTTTTCTTAATAGCCTGGCAACCAGAGGGCTTATTTCCGGTCCAGAACCTACATCAGGGGAGATGATTGATTTAGAATTCGGGAAAAAAGTCCTGGAAGCCTTGCTTCCTTTTTGCATCGGTCAATCAGTCAGCGTCAAGCAGCAAACAGTCGTTGCGGTGGAGGCAATGGAAGGGACAGATGAGATGATTAAGAGAAGTGGCCAGCTATGTCAGGGTTTTGTGGTGGTGAAAATGGCTGGGCAGAACAAAGATGTCCGTTTTGACCTGCCGGCAGTTGGCCCGGAAACTATAAGAAATCTGGCAGCCGCCGGCGGGCAAGGGATCGCTGTAAAAGCCGGTCAAACCATTATCGTCAATCAAGCCAGGATGAAGGCATTATGCCAGGAAACCGGAATTTTCTTGTTCGGTTTCTGAGGCAACCCCTAAAGTTCTAAATCAGCTGCGATCTCTTTCATGGCCGCCAAACAGAGGCTGACAAATTCTTCCAAAGACAGCCCAAGTTTCTCACATCCCTTAATCGCTTCCCGGTCAGCGCCAGCCGCAAATCTTTTCTCCCCAAACCGGTTCAGCACAAAGCCAGTGTCAATCAGACTGAGTTTTTTCTCCGGTCGGATTAACGCACAGGCAACAATCAACCCGGTTAAGGGGTCAACCGCCCAGATGGCTTCTTCCAGAAGATTGCCCTTTTCTTTATGGCCAGCATGAGCGGCAATAGCCTCAACTACTTCTTCTGGTACCAGACCCTGGAGTATCTCTTTGGCTAAAAGGCCATGTCTGTCTGGCTTCTCTTTAGTCATTTCATAATCAAGGTCGTGGAGCAGCCCGGCCAACGCCCAGGTGTCTGGTTGTTCGCCTAAACGAATAGCCAGCGCCTTCAAGCAGGCTTCTACAGCCAAGGAATGCTTGAAAAGGTTCTTGTTCTTCAAATTTTCCTTAAGCATCTCTAAAGCTTTACTTCGGTCCATCCTCTCTCCCTTTTACCACCCTCTATATTTTTTTGCTTTTTTGTGACGGCAGCCAGCGAATCAAAAACTGACGTTTCCGGTAGTTCACCCATCGGACTAAACCGGAACCAACCAATTTTTCCACTACTGACCAATCGGCGCTGGCTTTCTCCAGCAATTGCTTGACCTGTTCCTTTTCCAGGGGATGGACAGCAGTAGTAGCCAGAATGTCAGCAAAGATGTCTCCAGAAAAGCCAAAACTGTTTTCTGATTGAAAGCCCATTAGTTCCACTGGCAATTTCTGCTGCTGGAAAATCTGGTAGGCCAGATTGACTTTTTCTGGGAGAGGCGGTTTTACCCAGGTTTCAGCCGGCGGCCGGGTTGGCACTCCCAGGTAGGCCCTTTCTGGAGAAAGAGCCTGGATGAACTCCGCCACAGCCCTTATCTCTGACTGGCTGTCATTGAGTCCTTTCACCAGCAAGGTCTCGGTAATCAACTTTCCCCGATATTCCCGGGAGAACAATCTGAGACCATAGAGTATCTGGTCCAAACTTAAGCCAGGATAAGGCCGGTGTATCTTTTCCCAACTGCCCTTCTTCACTGTGCCAATCTTCACTGAGACCAGGTCAGCTGCTTGAAGGTCCAGTCTCACGTCTTCTCGCCAGAGAAGAGAAGCGTTGGTAATGACCGCAATGGGTATCTTTAGCTGGCGCAGGAGAATGATTTCTCTACCCAGATTAAGATCAAGGGTTGGTTCACCATCCGGAACAAAACTGAGGTAATCAATCTTTTCCCCTTTTTCCTGTAGGTTCTTCACTCTTTCCTGCACTTGGCGGTAAATTTCTTCCGGTGAATAAAAGGTTCTCCTTTCCACTTCAGTCAAAGGAGTCGGGCCGACCTGGCAATAAACGCAGGAGTAACTGCAGTGCTTGACCGGAAGATTATTTATTCCCAGGCTAGCTCCCAGCCTTCTTGATGGTACTGGTCCAAAGATCATCATCGCTAATCTTAGTGATGTAAAATCGTGCGAAAATATATTTTACCTAAACCAACCCTGGCTTTCAACCAGACCTTATCCGGTATGCTATAATAGGCAAGACCAAGGAGAAAAATGAACATTGTGTTGATCGTCTTTGATTCATTAAGGAAGGACTGTATTGGTGCTTACGGACAGCCTTTCTGGGGAAAAGTTTTTACTCCTCATTTTGATGCCTTCGCCAAAGAGGCTATTATGTTTTACCGAATGTTTCCAGAGTCCCTACCAACCCTGCCAGCCAGAAGGGCTCTTTACACCGGTCGGCGGGTTTACCCGTTCTTCAACGGTGATTTCCGCTTGAAGGGTGATTTTGTCGGAGCGGCTGGCTGGGGGCCTATCCCGGAAGAGCAACCCACTGTGGCGGAACTTCTTCGGGAGGCTGGTTATCGGACAGCGCTGATTTCTGATGTCTACCATATGTTCAAACCCTCCAAGAATTTCTGGCGCGGTTTTGACCAGTGGACTTTCTTGCGGGGACAGGAAACAGACCCGGCCAGGTCTGGTCCGAGGTTAACTCAAGAGCAGATTGATTACTGGTTACCGAAGCCTCTTCAGAATGAGTGGGGTATTAGATTTATCCAGCAATGTATCATGAATATGCATGACCGGTGGCAGGAAGAAGAATTTTTCGCTCCCCGGGTGATGCGGGAGGCAGCCCGGTGGTTAGAACAGAACCTAGATGCCAAGAAATTCTTTCTGGTAGTGGAATCCTTTGACCCCCATGAACCCTGGCTGGTGCCGGCCTACTACCGGAAGATGTATCTGAAGGAAGATGGCCCGGAACAGGTGAAATCCGGCTACTCTGAACAGCCACTGGATAATTATTTACTCCGGCGCACCCAGGCCAACTACAGCGGGGAAGTAACCATGTGTGACCGGTGGTTTGGCTACTTAATGGAAAGCCTGAAGGTGATGGGACTGCTGGATAATACTTTGGTAATTTTTACTACAGACCACGGTCATTCTATTGGTGACCAGGGATACCTGGGTAAAAGAGGCTACCCTTCCAAGCCAGAAGTGTATGAGGTGCCGCTGATGATTCGTCTGCCGAAAGCCAGATTTGCCGGCCGGAAAGTTAATTTTCTGGTCCAGCACCATGATCTGGCTGCCACTATCTTGGAGGAAGCCGGGGTGAAACTACCTCCAGAGATAGAAGGCAGACCTTTCTTGCAGGCAGCGTTGAAGGGAAGAAAAAAATTCCGAGACCATGTCACTATCGGCTGGAGCGCTACCCCGACAGTGATTACCGAGCAATGGTGGTTAAATTACAAGGCTGATGGAACCGGCGTTTTCCTGTATGAGCTGAAGACGAAGGGCCGATTCTCAACCAATGTGGCCTCTAAGCATCCTGAAGTGGTCAAACACCTAATGGAGCTGGCACTTGCTGATGCTGGGGGAAGATTCCCTGAGTGGATTGTGGAATTAGCCAGGAAACAGCCTTCAGCGCCTGGTTGTAGCGACGTGGCTGCCCGGGTTTAGGTAGGTAAACCGGTAGTGCCAGGAAGGGAAAATGCGGTATGCGAGGTTGATCTGTTGGAGTGGGTGTCTGTCCTTGGTCGGCTGCGTATTTTTTCCGTTTTGGGGAAGAAGCGAGGAAACAAAAGCTTTTTTCTATCTTAACACCACCTTAGATCAATTTCACCGCTCTTTTGATGTTTACACTGACCATGAGGCTGGGGGAAACCATTTTTATCCCACTGGGTGGATGGGAGATACCAGTTCAGTTACCCTGCTGACTAATTGCACCGAGACAGTCTATTCAGGCAGAAGTTGTTTGAAGGTTTCCTTTCAAGCAAACGGCCACAACTGGGTTAGCCTTTACTGGCAAGAACCGGGAAATAACTGGGCAACTATTCCCAACGCAGGCTATGACCTTACCGGAGCCAGCCACCTGGTTTTCCGGGTAAAGGGAAAAAACGGTGGGGAAAAAGTAGAATTTTTCGCTGGTGGCCTTACTGGTGCCTACCCGGATTCTTTTCCCAGGACTTCTACTGGCTTGGTTACTTTGTCAAATGTTTGGGCTGAATATGCTATTGACCTGGCTGGCAAAGACCTTTCTCAGGTCATCGGTGGTTTCGGATTTACGATCACTGGTGGCAACAATCCAGAAGGCGCCATCTTTTACCTGGATGATATCAGATACGAGATTAGCCGGTTGAATGAACCTAGGCTGGCTAATAGTTACCGGGCAGTAGTGACTGGAGAACCGGACAAGTATTTCCTCAACGCTGCCTTCATCTATGACAATGCTCTGACTATTCTGGCCTATCTCAGCCGGGGAACTCCAGAAGATTTGAGACGCGCCGGGTTAATAGCCGATGCTTTACTTCTAGCGAGAGACAATGACCGTTTTTATCAGGATGGCCGGTTGAGAAATGCCTACCAGTCAGGGGATATTCTGGAACATCTGACTGGAAAGGCAAGATTGCCTGGGTGGTGGGACGACAGGCAGCAGAGATGGTTTGAAGATGAGGACCAAATTAGCACCTATACTGGTAACCTGGCCTGGGTAATGATTGCCTGGCTTCACTATTACCGATATAATCCGCTGGCTAAATATCTACAGGCGGCGATTTCTTTGGGCAACTGGATTTATCAACATACCTATAGTGAGACCGGATCAGGGGGTTACACAGCCGGTTACCGGGGCTGGGAACCTGAGCCGACTAAACTTACCTGGAAATCAACGGAACACAACCTGGATGTTTATGTGGCTTTCCGTCTTCTTTACGAAATTACCGGGGAGAACCTCTGGTTAGAACGAAGTGAAAAGGCGAGAGAATTTGTGGCGAGAATGTGGAACCAAGAGGAAGAACATTTCTGGATAGGCACCTTAGAAGATGGCGAAACTCCTGATACCTCCAAGAAGGTTCTTGATGTCCATACCTGGGCGATACTGGCTTTGAAAGACTACTTTCAGTTATTACCCTGGGTAGAGGAAAACTTCTGGTATCAGGCAGGCAGCTGGCAAGGGTTTGATTTCAACGATGACCGGGACGGGATCTGGTTTGAAGGGACAGCCCAGATGGCGCTGGTTTATCATCAGGTTGGTCAGCCGAATGAATATCTTAAGACTATTGCCTCTCTCAGACAGGTTCAAAGCCAGGGACAAAATAGTGACGGACTGGGTATTATTGCAGCCTCGGTTGACGGCTTGACTACCGGGCTGGCCTGGCAGTACTTCACTCGGTTGCATCTGGCAGCCACCGCCTGGTACATTCTGGCTGAACGGGCATTCAACCCTTATTGGGCGGAATTCATCCGCCTGAAAGGCGACCTGAACCAAGACCAGAGGGTAGATATTTCTGATGTCATCCTTTGTTTACAGATGGTCATCGGCCGGGTAGCGGCGAATGTTTATCTGGGAGATCTGAATCAGGATGACTGGGTTAATATCCAAGATGTCATCGGTGTTTTAAGGATTATTGTCGGGTTAGACTAGTAAGCTGATTCTTACCTTTTCAACCAGACGAGAGTTTCTATGTGTCCAGTGTGGGGAAAAAAATCAAAACCACAGACCTGCTGAATCTGGTAACCGCTTGCCACCAGAGGTTTTATGTCCCTGGCAAGTGTCGCTGGATTGCAGGAGACATAAGCCAGGTGGGGGATAGCCAGAGAAATAGTCAACTTCAAGGCTTTTGGGGTTAATCCGGCCCGGGGCGGGTCTAATACCAAAAGATCAAATTCGCCAGCGGAAAAACCGAGGAGAGTTTTTTCCACCATCCCTTGAAGGAAAGAGCAATTAGTTACCTGGTTAATCCGGCAGTTTTCTTCGGCAGTGGCGATGTTAACCGGGTTAATATCCACCCCAATCACTTCGTTGACTGCGGTGGAGAGAAAGATTTCCAGACATCCCGAACCACAATAAAGACCGAGGGCTTTGCGGCAACCAGACTGACTGGCTAACTCGGTCAGTTTCTGGTAGAGGGAAAGCGCCGCTTCAGTATTGGGCTGGAAAAAACTTTGCGGGTGGAGCCGAAAGCTAAAATTAGCCATCTTCTCCTCAATGTAAGTATTTCCCCACAATTGATTTTTTTGCTCAAATGCGACGACATCGGAGACCTGGTTGTTGACTACCCAATAAAAACTTTTTGTTTCTAGGCAGACAGAGGTAACTGCCTCTACCAGAGTAGTAAAATCAGGGATATCCGCGGCCGTAGTAACCAGGATAACCATTAACTCTCCGGTTTTCTTTCCTTGCCGCAAGACCAAGTGTCGGAGAAAACCTTTCCGCGCTCTGGGGTGATAGGCCCGGTCTTTTCTCTTTCGGCCAAAATCAAGAAAGATAGGGAAAATCGTTTTCGCCACCGGGCTGAAGATCGGGCATTCAGTTAGAGGTATCACCCGACCAGAATTTTTGCCAGTGACAGAAGAGCGCTGCCGCAGCCCGAGAATTAGCTGGCCCCCTTCCTCGCCAAAAGCAAACTCCATCTTATTGCGATACTGAAAGATGGTTGGTGAAGGGAACATCAGGATAACCTGGCTGGTGCCTAAATCCAGCCCGGCGATTTTGCGGAAAGACTGATAGATATGCTCTTGCTTTAGAATAAGTTGCCGGCTATAGGCTAGGTCCTGGAAAATACATCCTCCGCAGACACCAAAATGAGGACAGAAAGGACTTACCCGGTCAGGAGAAGGCTGCTCTATCCGCACCATTTCAGCCTGAAAGAAGTTTTTCCCGCTGCCGCTGGTTCTCACCCTCAGTTTGTCTCCAGGCAAGCCAGAGTTAACAAAAATGACCTGGTTTTGATAGCGAGCTACTGCCCAGGGATGAGGTAGGGCAACATCCACCACCTCCACGACTAACTCTGGAACGAGAAACCGGTCCAGAAGCTTTTTGAATTTTCTTACTGGAAAACCAACCACATTCTCATAATTCCCCTCAATCTTTTCTACAAAGGCGTCTTTAACCTTCTGGACTGCATATCCGCCAGCCTTATCCTCAAAGTCACCCGTATCCAAATAGTCATCAATCTGCTCGTCGGTTAACTGCCTGAAGGTCACATAGGTAAGCTCATAATCAGTCAGAAGTTTATCTTCTGCTTTCAGGTAAAGAGCCAGTCCGGTGATAACCTTGTGCTTGCTTCCGGAGAGTTTTTTCAACATAAGTCTGGCCTCTGCCTGACTGGAAGGCTTTCCCAAGGTCTGATTGCCAAGCGAGACGACAGTATCCGCAGCCACCACCAGACTAAAGGGATATTTTTCAGCCGCGGCTTTGGCTTTCATTACCGCTAGTTGTATTGCCAGTTTTACCGGGTCTGCCTCTTTGATCGCTTTCTCATCTACTTCAGGAGGATGGACAATAAACTGGTCCACAACTTTCTTCAGCAGTTCTTTCCGGCGCGGGGAGGCGGAGGCTAATACAATCTGCATGTTTTCACCTTAATAAGGGGAAAATGAACTTCAAGAAGACTCCTCTGATTTTTCCGGGTTGGCTGGTAGAACAGGGATAATGTTTTTCTGTTCTCTTAGCTCTTCAATCTGCCTTAAGCTTCTTTCCAGCGTATTTCTCCTGGTGGTGACCAGTGATTGGTACTCTTTGTGGGCTTCTTCAATCCGCTGCCCCATTTTCTCCATTACTTTCACAAAGGCTTCCCACTGCCGCGCAAAACCACCTAACCGGGCGAGTATCTCAGCGGCTGCGCGTTCTAGGTTGAAGTTATCCACTGCCTGTCTAATCACTGCCAGGATGGCGTAAAGGGTTAAAGGAGAACAAACAATAATTTTGTTATTCATCGCCTCATCCAGAAGACCGCGGTCATGCTCGTTAATAAAAGCATAGACCTGCTCACTGGGAATGAAAACAATGGCGTAGTCCACAGTCTTATCTTCTGGGTTGATATAATCTCTTGTCGTCACTGACTTAATCCGGTTTCTGACATCCCGGAGAAAGGTTTTCAGGTACTCTTCCCTCTCCTTGGGAGTTTTCGCCTC
>JAMWDF010000137.1 GCA_023818865.1 Candidatus Omnitrophota bacterium | reverse complement strand
CATCCCGGTAGAATCTGGACACTCGGGTAAGCATCTCGTCAGTCCGGCCAGTGTCCTCTCCGACAGTGACCATTCGCACCAACATAGAAGGGAAAACTCGGTATTTTTTCATTTCTCTACCTAGCAGTTCTCCCTTTAATACTCCCTGCCGGACTCGTTCAATACAATCTTCAATAATGCTATTGCCCGCGGTTTTGCTAACAATGCTAAGAGCGCTAATAATGGTTACTCCTCCGTGTAACAGCGTGCTTAAGGAACGGGAAAACCGGGAGAGACTGACCTTGTGAAATAAAGGTCCAAAGATCGGAATTTTTAGTTTCAAGGCATCTAGACGTCTTTTCCCGCGCGGTGTCCGACTATAAAGTAGACCAACCCCAACAATCACTAAGAAGAAAATAAGAAAAACAGGGAGGAACTTCACCATTACCCGGCTGATAGTCAGAATCATCAGGGTTAACGCTGGCAGTTGTGCCCCAAAACCGCTAAAGATTGCCTGAAACTTGGGAACCAAATAAAGAAAGACAAAGAAAACTACTGCCACAAAAAAAACAAGAATTACCAGCGGATAGCTGGTCGCCTGCCTCACTTTTCTTCTTAAAGTTAACTGGTCCTCCAGCTCACTGGAAAGTTCTTTCATCACCTCCACCAGATTCCCACTTTCTTCCCCAGAACGAACCAGAGCGATATAAAGGTCACTAAAAACCCTAGGGAATCGTGCCAGAGCCTGAGAGAAATTACTTCCTTGTTTAATAATCTGCTGTATCTCTTTCAGTACATAGGAAAAATAGCGGTTAGGCGTTTCCTCAGCCAGGTCTCCAAGGGTTTCCACCACCGGAATACCAGCGTCCAGCATGGTAGCCACCTGCCGGGAAAAAAGAGCCATTTCCCCAAGGGAGACACGCCCGCGAGTCGGTACTTTTGACCGGCTAGTTGATCTTTTCTCTGGACTGACCCGCACCTGAACAGGCACCAGATTTTGTCGCCGAAGCACTGCTACCGCCGCCACGGTCCCCTCTGCTTCCAAAAAACCTTCTTTTCGGCTACCAGTTGCATCTCTTGCAATGTAAAAGTATCTGGCCATATCTCCTCTAACTTAGCTTAGATTACCAGAGTAGCCGCCAGGGCTTCCTTTACCGTAGTAACTCCTTTCAAAGCTTTAGAGAGCGCCGCCTGTCTTAAGGTTACCATTCCCTGACTAATGGCATAATCGCGGATACTATCTTCCGGGGCTCGTTGAACAATAAAATTTCTTACCTTCCGGTCAACGGACAACAACTCATAAATAGCCATCCTGCCTAAATAACCACTAAAGTCACACTCCCGGCAACCTTCACCTCTGCGAATTTTCGCTCCTTCAGCAGGGATTCCCATCTCTCTTAACATATCCAGACCTTCAGGGTCGTCTATTTGGCAATGCTTACAAATTGTCCGCACCAACCTTTGGGCCAAAATCAGATTGAGTGAAGCCGCCAGAAGATAAGGCTCCACTCCCATATAGTTTAGCCGAGAAACAGAACTTACTGTGTCATTGGTATGCAGCGTAGAAAGTACCAGATGGCCAGTTAAGGAAGCCTGGATAGCAATCTGAGCAGTTTCCAGGTCTCTGATTTCACCAACCATAATTACATCTGGATCTTGCCGCAAAAAAGTGCGTAAGGCAGAGGCAAAGGTCAGTCCTATCTTTGGTCTTACATTCACTTGGTTGATGCCTGGCAATTCATATTCTACTGGATCTTCCACCGTCATAATATTCTTTTCCGGACTGTTGATAAAACTTAGTCCGGAGTAAAGGGTAGTCGTTTTCCCCGAACCGGTTGGTCCAGTAACAATGATCATCCCATAAGGTCGGCTCAGTGCCTCCTTAAAAATCTCCAGTTCTCTTTCCTCAAAGCCGAGTGTTTCCATCTTCACCAAAAGCATCTCTTTGTCCAGAAGTCTCATCACTATCTTTTCACCATAGACTGTCGGCATAGTGGAGATTCTAATATCCACCTCCCGTAAGCCGAGCTTTATCTTCATCCGGCCATCCTGGGGTAATCTTCGTTCACCGATGTCCAGGTTGGAGAGAATCTTTAGCCTGGTGACAACTCCAGGATAAGCAGATTTCGGAGGAGGATTAGTTGGCTGAAGCACTCCATCCACCCGGAAACGGACAGTAACACTTTCTGCCTGAGGTTCTAAATGAATATCGGTGGCCCTTTTTTCCAATGCTTGTATGAAAAGAGAGTTAACAAATCGCACAATCGGTGCATCTTCAGCCGCGACGCGTAACTGTTCCACATCCACCTGGCTATCAGTTTCTTCTTCCTTTTCCACCATCGCCGCAAGGCTCTCATCCAGGTTGCTCGTATCCATATAAAACTTTTCAATCTTCTGGAGAATTTCCTTTTCATCGGCCTTAAGCACTCTCAACCGGCAACCAGTCAGCCGCTTGATGGCATCTATTGCCACAATATCGGCAGGGTCACTCATGGCAACGGTTAGAATCTCATCAGTCTTCGCCACTGCCAGCAGGACATAGCGTCGGGCAATATTTTCAGGAATAAGGCGGACCACTTCGGATTTGATTCCCTGGAATTTACTCAGGTTAATCTCATCCGCTGCGGTCTGTTCGGTTAAAGCAGCCACCAGTTGCTCTCGGGTCACATACCCGTTTCCCACCAGAATCTCACCCAGAAACTTCTTGCTTTGACGCTGATCAAGGAGAGCTTTTTCCAGTTGCGCCCGGGTGATTAACCCTTTGTTCAGCAATAACTGGCCGAGTTCATATCTTTCCATATCTGCGTTTTTCCTCCTTATATTTTTAAGTTATCATATAAAAAACAGAGTGTCAAACTTGTTGAGGAGCGGATTAATGGATAAGACTGAACCATTCCGCGAAAGAATTAAGGAACTAACCGAATTAATCAATCGTTACAATCACTACTACTATGTTGAGAACCAACCGTTAGTCAGCGACAGCGAATATGACCAGCTGCTAGCTGAACTGATGGACTTAGAGAAACAGTATCCCCAGTTTCGCTTGCCTGATTCCCCTACCCAACGGGTGGGTGGCGAAATACTCTCAGAATTTAAGACGGTTAGACACCAAGTACCTATGCTCTCCATAGACAATACCTATTCTGAACAGGAACTCAGAGATTTTGATCGCCGTATCCGGGAACTCATCAGGACGCAAACAGTGGAATATGTGGTGGAGTTAAAAATTGATGGAGTGGCTGTTTCCTTAATTTATGAGAATGGTCTTTTCCAATTGGGCGCCACCCGCGGTGATGGTTGGCAGGGAGATGATATCACGGCTAATTTAAGAACAGTCAAAACCCTGCCCTTGAGTATTAAACATAGAGAAAGGCTTGAAGTCAGGGGTGAAGTTTATATGAGAAAGGATGATTTTGAAAGGCTTAACCGAACAAGGATAGAAAAAGGAGAGGAACCTTTCGCCAATCCACGCAACGCCGCAGCTGGGTCTTTGAAATTGCTTGATTCTTCTCTGGTCGCCAAACGCAACCTTCAGCTTTTTGTCTATGCCGGGTTACTAAAAAGCCAACCAGCTACCCATTGGGAAGTGTTACATTTTCTGAAACAACTTGGCTTTCCGGTAAATCCTCACGGTCGGATGGTCAAAAACATTGAGGAAGTGCTTCATCTGTGCCAGAGCTGGGAAAAGACAAAAGACTCTCTTCCGTATAATATTGACGGCCTAGTCATCAAGGTTAATTGTCTGAAGACCCAAGAACTTCTGGGGGCCACCTCAAAATCTCCACGGTGGGTAGTTGCCTTCAAATTTCCAGCAGAGCAGGCAACTACCATTCTGGAGGATGTTATTATTCAAGTGGGAAGAACTGGAGTGCTAACCCCGGTAGCCAAACTCAAACCTGTCCCGGTGAGCGGAACGATTGTTTCACGGGCTACCCTGCATAATTTTGATGAAATCATGCGGCTGGGACTGAAGATTGGCGACCGGGTCTTTGTGGAAAAAGGGGGAGAGGTTATTCCGAAGATTGTCAAAGCAGTAATCCAGGTAAGGAGCGGCGCGGAAAAGGAAATTTTAGTACCAAGGAACTGTCCTGTGTGTGGCAGTCAGGTAGTAAAAGATGAAAAGGGAGTAGCTTTGCGTTGTCCTAATGTTACCTGTCCGGCCCAGGTGAAAGAACGAATTATTCACTTCGCCTCTCGGGGAGCGATGGATATTGAAGGCCTGGGAGAAAGCCGGGTGACTCTTCTGGTTGACCGAGGCTTGCTCAAGGATTACGGCGACATTTACTCCCTCCGCCTCCACGACATAGTCAACCTGGAAAAAATGGGAGAAAAATCAGCCAGGAATTTGCTCTTGGCTATTCAGGGAAGTAAGAAAAGACCACTGAGCCGGTTGATCTTTGCCTTGGGAATCAGGCACGTGGGCGCTCATTCCAGCGAGATTTTAGCCAGCCATTTTCGATCATTAGAGAGACTTTCCCAGGCCGATGAAGAAACCCTGGCTGCAATCCCGGAGATTGGACCGGTAATGGCAGCCAGCATCCGAGCCTTTTTTGCCAATCAAGCGAATGTCCAGGTATTAGAGAAGCTCCATAAGGCCGGAGTAACGACAATAGAAGAAACCCAGCCAGAAAGTAACCTTCTTGGAGGGAAAATTTTTGTAATCACTGGTACGTTGAGCCGATACACCCGAGAGGAAGCTGCTAGGTTGCTCTCTTCCCGAGGCGGTCGGGTGAGCGAAAGCGTCTCGCGAAAAACTGATTATCTGGTTTGCGGAGAAAACCCTGGTTCTAAACTGGAGAAGGCTCGTTCCCTGAAAATTCCCGTCATCACCGAAGAAGAGCTTGAGAAAATGCTGGGCAAAGGTTAAATCAATTAGTAAAGAAGTTATGAAGTTATTAACTTAACAAAACTCTATTTTCCCATGGACGCAAGTTGTCTTGACTCATTTTTCAGCTATCTGAAAGCTGAGAGAAATCTCAGTGCCAATACAGTCTCTGCTTATCGCAATGACCTGAATCATTTTTTCGCTTTTATGAAACAAAAAGAGAAACGTCTTTCCCGATTGGATGGACAAACAGTCACAGAATTTGTCATTTATCTTAAGCGCAAAAGGAGAGCGGGCAGTTCCATAGTCCGAGCTCTTTCTGTTCTCCGTAGTTTCTATCATTTCCTAGTAGCCGAGGGAGAAGTAAAACCTGAACTACTTGCTGCGATTGAAGCTCCCCGATTAGAAAGAACTCTCCCAACGGTCCTGAGTTATGAACAGATTCAAAATATGATAGAAGCTGCCGAGAAAACAAAGCAACCTTTCCGCAACGTTGCCCTGATAGAGCTCATTTACGGGGCAGGACTACGAGTTTCAGAATGTGTTTCCATCAGATGTCCGGATATCAACCTGAGGGAGCGATTTATCCGGATTAAAGGTAAGGGTGGTCAAGAAAGAATTGTTTTTGTGGGAGAAAAAGCCATCCAGGCTCTGGAGAAGTATTTAAGAAAAAGGTCTCCTGCCCAACAATCCTTCAATCTTTTTCTTTTTCCCTCCCAGAAAGGACATCTTTCCAGAAAACGAGCCTGGGAAATCGTCAAAAGGTGTGCTGTCATGGCTGGTCTCTCAAACCAAGTTAAAGTTCATACTCTTCGGCACTCCTTTGCTACTCATCTTTTGGAAAGTGGATTGGATATCAGAGTAGTCCAGGAACTCCTGGGGCATAAGAGTCTGGCGACTACGGAAATTTATACTCAGGTTAGCCGCAACCGCCTAAAGCAAACCCACCGGCAATTTCACCCTCGAGCCCAGCTATCCAGATAAGGAGAATTTGACACCGCCCTGGCGGCATGTTAGGCTATTTTGATAGAAGAACTCCGCGAACCTTATTGAAAATTGGAAAAAAGGAGGGAGTAAATGGGAGCATTGATAGGGGGAATTGTAGCGGTTGTTTTAGGGATTTGGGGACTAGCGGTGTGGTTTCCGCTTTTTGTTAAAGGGCTTCAGGCAGCTGTTCCTTTCTTCCTCCTACTGGGAGGTATTATCGCTATTGCCGCTGGAATTAGCGATATCAAGGATAGGCTGGAGGAACAGCGAGAAAAAGAGAAAGAAAAGCAGGGCGAAGCTCCTCAGCCAGCAGAAGGCGAAAAAAAATAAAGTGAGGTTTTCTTTGGTCTTATTTCACTTAAGGGGCTGACTAAACAGTCAGCCCCTTCCTAATGTTCTCTTGGCCGAAGAAGTAAGTTTCAATCTTGTCAGCCCTAAGGCAAAGGCGGAAAACACTCCGGGGGACTAGTATTCTCCAGAGTACCTCTCTTTCCCGGGCATCGCTTTCCGCCATCAGGTTAAGACCCTGACCAATTTTTGTTTGGGCTAAACTGGCTTTCCCCGGCCCTTCATCAAACTTGATA
>JAMWDF010000136.1 GCA_023818865.1 Candidatus Omnitrophota bacterium | reverse complement strand
CCGAGAAAAAATAGAAATTATCGCCTACACGGTGGAGTGCTTAGGCATTAAAGCTTCAGAGATGACTTTTTCTGAGGCTAAACGTAATTATCGGAAGAACGAGATTAATTGTCCTGACTTAGAAGCAGCCAGGAAGATGGAAGAAGCAGTCTTGCGGGTCAAAGAAGAGGGAGATACAGCTGGCGGGGTGATTCAAGTGGTGGCTCATAATGTTCCCCCAGCTCTGGGTGAACCTGTTTTTGACAAACTGAGCGCCACGATTGCTCATGCTCTCTGCTCTATTGGTGCGGTCAAAGGGGTTGAGTTTGGGGCGGGTTTTAAGGTTGGCAGCATGCGCGGTTCAGAAAATAACGATCAGCCTTACCTCGATTCCCGAGGTCGAGTTCGATTTCGTACCAATAATGCTGGCGGACTCCTCGGAGGAATGAGCACCGGAGAGGATATTGTGGTTCGTTTAGCGGTCAAACCTACCCCAACCATTTCTATTCAGCAGAAATCAATTAATATGCGCACAATGAAGGAGGAAATCCTCAGTCCAATAACCCGGCGTGACCCAACTCTCCTGGGACGAATCTATGTGGTTGCTGAAGCCATGATGGCTATCGCGATACTTGATTCTCTCTATCTGGCTCGGGCTTATGATAGCCTGGCTAAACTTGATAAGAAATGGTTAAGGTTGAAGGGACTATGAATTTGACCCAGGATTACCGTTCCAGTCTGGTCAATTATCAGGTTCCGGTAGTTTAAACAGTCTATGTCACAGCCATTTTCTCCTAATTGCTTTTAGCGCAATTAGCCGGCTTTTTTTATTCGCTCTTTTTAGCAAGAAATCTTATCACTTCTTCAGCTACCTCCTCTGGAGACAGGGCCGAAGTATCTATGGTGTAATCTGTCTGACCGTAAAAACATCCCCGTTGTTTCATAACTTCTCTAATTACTTGGATAGCCTCCTTTGACTTCAACAAGATGGCTTTCTGTCCAACCGGTGAACAGGTGCGCAAAAGAATTATTCCTGGCTCGGCCGTTAAGCAAATGAGTACCCCGTTTTTCCTTAAATTCTCTAAATTTTTTCCCCTCAACAATGTCCGGCTCCCGGTGGCAATTACCAGACCATCTTGAGATGAAAGCGCTTGGACAACTCTTTCTTCCAAATCATCCACATAATCCTGCCCCTTCACCTGAACCAGCCTGGCTAACCTATCATTTCCTTCCTGTTCAAGAACCTGGTTTGTATCCACAAACCTCCGACCTAATCGTTCGGCTAGCAACCGCCCTACACACCTCTTACCTGTTCCAGAATAACCAATCAGAACAATGTTCATCAGAGCAGCTTTCTTTGAGCCAGCACAGAACGCTTCATCACTTCAATAGGTGCTGGCAAACCTGTCCAAATTTCAAAGGAAACGGCTCCCTGGTAAATCAGCATGCTTAATCCGTTAAGACAGGCCAGATTTTTCCTTAGGGCCGCCTGAACCAATTCTGTTTGTCGATTGTAGATAACATCATAGACAAAAACACTCTCTGGCAAAACCTCTGGTGGAACTAGAATTCCGTCTTCATCTTTCATCCCACAGGCAGTGGTATTGACTATCAGAGTAACTTCTTTGTAAACTCCCGGGTCAAAACGCCGATCAAATCCAATTACCTCCAGGTGACAATGGGGAAAATTACCCTTTAGATGCTTCTTTAATTCTTCGGCTCTTTCCCTGGTGCGGTTACAAATTACCAGGGTAGATGTCCCTGCCCTTATTAAACTGGCCGTCAGAGCATAAGCGGTTCCTCCCGCGCCAAAAACCAAAACCTTTTTTCCGGCCGGGTCAAAACCTCCTTCTTCCCTCAAGGATCGGAGAAACCCTTTTCCATCAGTAATAAATCCTTTCAAACAGTCATCCTTATTGAGCACTGTGTTCGCCACTCCCAGCAATTCCACCTCTTCATCCACCTCGTCCAGAAGGGCAACGATATTTTTCTTGTGAGGAATAGTAACATTGACCCCAACAAAGGAGAAAGCGCGCAGGCTTTGAACCGCAACTGGCAAGTTCTCCGGCTTCACCTCTAACGGCAGGTAAACTATGTCCAGGCCAAGATAATGAAAGGCAGCATTCTGAAAAACCGGTGAGATTGAATGCCTCACTGGATAGCCAAAAACTCCACAAAGCTTTGTTGTGCCTTTAATTTCCATAAGAATTATTAAACACCATCTTCCTTGTCTTGACAACCCTCCTTCCTTTCTTTATAATTTACGAAACTTCAGAACTTCTGAAAGGATGGCTATGAGAAAAATTGCAGTAATCAACCAGAAAGGCGGCTCTGGGAAGACAACCACAGTGGTTAATCTAGGCGCCTATCTAGCCCAGAACGGCAAAAGAGTTTTATTGATTGACATGGACCCCCAAGCTCACACTACCATCCATCTAGGACTGGAGCCGCCGCAAATTGGTAAGTCTACTTACGAAATTTTAATAAATAATCTTTCCCCAGAAGAGGCTTTTTTGCCTACGTTTCACTCTAATCTGACTCTCATTCCTTCTAAAATTGAGCTGGCCAGCGCCGAGATAGAACTGGTTAACACCGTAGGACGGGAAGTAATTTTAAGAGACGCCCTAAAAAGATGCCGGAAGCAGTTTGACTACATTTTCATTGACTGTCCTCCATCACTTGGTTTACTTACTCTTAATGCCCTGACGGCTGCTAAGGAAGTTTTCATTCCTATTCAGGCTGAGTTTTTTGCCTTAGAAGGATTAACTAAACTGATTCAAACCATAAACATTGTCCGGCAGAGGATAAATTCTGACCTAAAGATAACCGGAGTGTTAATTACCATGTTTGACCTCAGAAAAAACATCTGCCAGGAAGTAGCCGACAAAGTCAAGGAACATTTTCACGGGAAAGTTTTCCGGACGAAAATAAGGGAAAACGTCAGGTTAGCTGAGGCACCCAGTTTTGGGAAAACCATCGTGGAATTTGCCCCTTCCTGTCATGGGGCTGAAGATTACCAGAAGCTCGCCAAGGAAATTCTCAGGCAGGAGTCGCAAAAATGAAAAAGTCTGGATTGGGCAAGGACCCTCTGAGCTGGATAAGACCAACAAAACCTTCTCCTGTAAAAGAGCCTTCAGTAACTTCAAAAGCCAGCAGCCTCCCTAAGTTTAAGACATTTGAAGTGCGACTAACTACTCTCCTTCGGGATGACCAGTTAGAATTTTTGGAAAGGCTGGTGCGAGAGATAAGAAAGAAAAGAACCGCTGAATATCGGAAGGAAAGAATTACCAAGAACACGCTATTCCGGGCATTTATTGATGCTTTTATGGACGCCAGGTTAGATTTAACTAATATTCCCGATGAAGAGACCCTGGTCAATCGTCTGAAAAAGCTCGTTAAACCGTAGTTCTTTGCCTGGCTGGCCAAACTGGAGTGTCTATTTATCAAGCAAGAACCAAGGTAGTTGCAGCCTTTCAGAGAAGTTTTTCCACCTTATCTTTACTTAACCTTAATGGAGGCGGCCTACTATCATCCCCGCCTCCGTGTCATCCGGCAAATCCTCAAACTTCACCGTCTCCCCTTCCCTTCTATTCCCGGAGCTACGAAGTCTGAGAACCGCTGTCTAGCAAGGAAAAACAAAAATCGGCATACCACATTCTATCTCTCCAGAGTGCAACATTTTAATTTTGTAACTACTGCTGAAGTAGTTTCAAAATGTGGCCATATGTGATAAAATACATGATAAAATACAATATAACACGATATCGCTATAAAGATAACACTATAAATAAAGCGTAACTTAACGACGCTTAAAACGACGCTTAAAACAAGGGGGAAGAATGGAAAGGCAGGGATTTACTCTAATAGAGCTTCTCGTGGTAGTGGCTATCATAGCGATACTGGCAGCGCTTCTTCTGCCTGCACTTACGCAGGCAAGGGAAAAGGCAAGACAGTCGGTATGCATGAACAATCTGAAGCAAATATTTATTATCCAAATGCTTTATTTGGAAGATACTGGTTATTATCCGCCTGCATATGCGTGGACTTCTTCCACTGGTGCCAGAACATGGAACCAGGTTTTGTACTATGCGGGATACAATCCGCCGTTTAGGTCAACCGCCCGTGCCGGAAATCAACTACTTACCTGCCCCACCCAACGTCCGTACCCAGAAAAGCATGGCTACTACGCCGATTATGTCAGAAATCATCAGGATGGTACTGCCATCAGTTATACTCCGGATGTTACCGCTCCTGGCAAGAGAAGAATTAATTTCCCAGACAACCTCATTAACATCGGAGAGGGAGCAGGGTATGCCAGCTATTATTTCGGTGCTGATACTTCAATGTCCCTGATAACTCCCCTGGTATATCATAGTGGTGGGGCTAATTATCTATATTGGGACGGCCATGCTGTATGGATGCGGCCGTCCAGCGTACCAAAGGGTGACAAGCCAGGATGGTATAACCCCGGGACTCTCGTGCCCTGGGGTGACCGCCGGGATTAAAGAAGATAATACTTTCGGAGAGAAGTTACTATCAATCCAAACACAGGGGTAAATAATGACAAGATTATTTTCTTTGCTATCAGTGATAATAGTTGTCTGCATTTTGTTCTCCTTCAGCGGGGTAGCAGAGAATTCCCAGCGGCCCCAAGTAGTTATCCCCCGTTTGCCTGGTTCACCGCCTACCATAGACGGTAGATTAAGTGAGGGGGAGTGGCATAATGCAGCAATAATCACCGGTATGGGACTATATGGTGAGAGCAGGATTGCCTACCGGCAGTCCCAATTCTGGGTCGGATATGATGACACTAATTTATATGTGGCTATCAAGTCCCCTGTTTATCCTAAGAATAGGCGTCTGGTGAGTCTTAGACAACGGCGTGACGGCGGTTTCTACGGAGACGATGTGATCGAGATACTCCTAGACCCAAACGGTGGGCGGCATACCGGTTCAGCCCCATATTTCTATTTTATCGGCAACAGTGCTGGCGTTATATGTCACGACAGCCGAGAGATGCCAGGCATTGGTCAGAGCGATTTGAAATGGAATGGCCACTGGAAGTTTGCTAACCAGGTTGATGCTGACTGGTGGACTGCGGAGTTAAGTATTCCTCTGAAAGACCTTCAAGTTGAAGATATGAAGAATCACCCGCTCTGGACATTGCAATTTTCCCGAACATATGCGCGACCTGTTGTTTGGACAAATTTCCCCAATATCGGACAGATAAACAACCCCATTGGCGCAGCATATGCGCTGACAGAAGAAGGAACGCCGTTTCTCCGTCTTGAGTCAGTGGCTGCTTTGATAACAGGTATGAAAGACGTAATTTCAGGTGAGGTAGTAAATCCCGGTAAAAAGGAATCTAATCTTGTATTGTCAATAAACATAAAGGAAGGTACCAGAATTCTTGCGGGAAAAAACTATTCTTATTCCCTCAAGGGCGGACAACGCAGTTATTTTACATTCTCTGAAGAGATTGAACTACCTAGTAAAGCAGTGGGTGAAATTGTTATGAAAGAGAAGGAGACAGGGAAGCTCCTGGTATACAATAATTTCCCCTTTGTTAAGAATATCCCTCTTCCGGAATTACAGGAAGAAAGCGACAAATCTAACTTTGCTCACAGAATACGATATTTGCCAAGCATTAACAAATTAGTGGTCTGGGCTGATATCTTCGGGCATCCTCACCAGCAGGAGATAGAGTCTTCCAGATTGATAATTAAGGCAGAAGACGGCCGGCAGGTATACAGCAAAGTTCTTGCGTTATCGCCAGGTGGTTTGATAGATGAGAAACTCGAAGTTTCAGCTCTTGAAGAAGGAAAGTATAATGTTGAACTTATTCTTGCTGACAGAGAAGGAAAAAGATTAGACGGTGTTTCTCATTCAATGGTGGTGCGTCATTACCCATGGTTGGGTTCAGGGATAGGTAAAACAGATGATGTTTTACCGCCATGGACTCCAATGAAAGTAATCGGCCGGACTGTTGAATGCTGGGGAAGACAGTATACCTTTAACGGCCTTGGACTTCCGGAGAGTGTTAAAACAAAGGGTGAACGAATGCTCTCTGGACCGGTTGTTCTTTTGGGCATCGCCCGCGGCAAACCTTTTTCAGTTCAGGCAGGTCCATCCCCTGATTTTTTAAAGAAGACCCCGGCAAGTGTCGTAATGAGGGGGACCGGTAAGGGGCAAGGTATAACGGTGCAAACGGTTTCCACAATGGAGTATGATGGAATGGTTAAGGTAGAGATGGAAATAATACCTGAGGGAAAGATTAAACTTGACGGATTACAGTTGATTATCCCTTATCCAAAGGAAAATGCTCCTCTAATACATGAAGTGAGCGATCACATAAGAACCGGGCAGTATTCTGGTCTTCTCTCTGAAGGAGAGGGTGTCGTCTGGAATAGCAAAGACGACATC
>JAMWDF010000135.1 GCA_023818865.1 Candidatus Omnitrophota bacterium | reverse complement strand
CCTGGACTAAAACTTTTTTTTAGCCGGTCCTTAGTATTTCCTCATACACCGCGAGGGCCTTTTCCCCAGAACTTATCGGTTGACCATTGACCTGGCTAAGAAGGTCATCATTCATCAGCCCCAATCTTTCCAGAATGCTACCAACAGTAATACCTGTAAGTCTAAAGCCTTCGCCTTGTCTGGTTAGCTTAAGAGAATTTAACAGCTCAGGGTCCCCTCTGATTTCCTCAAGGGTAGCCTTCAGGTTAACTCGGAAGATGAAAGTCTGCGGGATTTGGCTTACTGGTCTTATTCCTGAAGTGGTAAAACGGTACCGATCGCCTAGTTCGGTTTTTAGAAGCACTCCTTTCTCTTCAATTGAGAGAATGATACCGCCAGAAATTTTTTCTCCTTGGCGCAAAAATAGTTCTTGCTTGTTCCGAAGGTTGAGGAAAATAGCCAGGCTGTTTTCTGGCTGGCTGGAGACCGCGGTGCCCAGCAAGGCAAAAGTCTTGTCAGGTAATTCTGGCTCTTTCAAGACAGTCACCGGATTAACCTTGGACCCAGACTCGGTTTTTGAGGAGACGTTGCCGGTAAAAACATTTTTTTTAAGGATAAGGGCCACTGGGTCAGTTGGTAGCTGGTTTCTGGTCGGTCTAGCTGGGAGGGTGGTAGCGGCTACCAAGAAGAACAGGAAACTGATTTTCCTCACCAGCCACCCCCTTTTTAAAAGCGACTCTTGCCAAAACACCAGCCGCGCCAGTACCCAATTGCTCCAAGAAGAGTAATCAGCAGCCAGAGTAAGTTCTTACTCCAGAGCCAGGCAAGAATGACTACGGGATAGAGGCCTATGCGCACCAGCCACCTGGCTAATGGATGTCTCCATAGCCATTTGGCTGCCTGTGGACTCCAGCGATAATACCAGGCGACAAAATACCTTCCCCAGGCATTCTTGAGCAAAAATTTATCCCGGAACTGCCTGAGGATTTCTACCTGATTAGCCAGGGATGAACCAAAAGCGGCGGTAGCAATGAAGCACCCTCCGCCGCCGCCTGGTCCAGTGCCTTCTTCCAAAATGGTCTTGGTGGTTCTAGTGATTGGCTTAGAGATAGCTGTGCCACCAGTTACTGGTCGCTGCGCCCAGATTTCATACTTGTAATCGTTGCCAGGAGAAAGCCCGCTATCAGTATAAGAATAGGTGATATCAGAAAGCGCGGCATGAGCAGCGATGGTCGTTTCAAAGAAGGTATCATCCAAGAGTCTGGTGCGTCGGATGCGGAAACTGGTTGCCCGGAAAGGATTCAGAGGTTCGTTATGGGGAGAGTTATCCCGGAAGGAAACCCAGATTGAAGTTCTTCCCGGCACGAGGTCAAGCAAACTCGGAGCCATATTGTCCGGAAAGCCGTAGGCCTGGCCAGTACTAGCCAGGGAATCAATGAACACTGGTACTCCGGCCTGATAGTAATTCATCCTAACTGAATAGTTGTGGGCTGTACCATCGTCCGGACCCAGAACATCAATATAACTGGTAGTGTAAAAGTCAGTGATGGTGGCAATGAGTATTCCGTCGCGATAAATCTGGTAATTAATGAAGCTGGCTGGAGAAATACCAGTGAGATTGCTCCAATTAATGGTAACATTCTGGTAACTGGAAGTGGTGGTAGTTGTGATGGTGCCAGAAGTAACAGGGTTGAAAGTCCCAGTTTGTTTTCTGACATAGGCGTTGGTCCGGACACTGGAGTTGTCAATAATCGGAATGGCCCGGGAACCCCAGGAATTCCAGGCGCTTTGGGTTCCGCCCCAGCCAACAATACCAACATCAAAAGAGTCACCAGGAGAAAAGGTCCCAGAGGTGCGAATTACCGCATAAAGGGTCACTGGCAAGGCTACGGGACTTTGAAACTCTAACTGGTAACCCATCGGCACGCCTGGGTAAGGTGGCTGCCGGAAGCGGGAGATAAATATTGGCTGGTTATAATCCGGACCAGTTCCAGCCGCATTGCTCCGGTAAACGACTAGCCCACATTTAGCCAGTTCAGTAGGACTGAAATTGGTGACGTCCCACCAGCCAGTGGTAGGGTTAAAAGAAGGAGATATTGGGTCAAAGGGAGCCAGGTCAGTCAGATGGAAATCGCCCCGATTATAAAATTCTACAGTTAAACCTTCAAGTCTCGGTGTCTTGCCTGAGTCATTATCTTGCAAGTCAATCCGGAAAACAGGGACTGGACCGCTATTTGGGCCTAAGCCTGGTTGACCAGGATTGACTAAAGGGGTGAGGGTGGCCGTAACATTGGCTCTTATCTCGCTAGAGGTTCGTTCGTTGCTGTTAGTAGCAGACTTGCCTTGAGTCAGCCACACGCCTGCAAAAGGAACATTCAGAGCAAACCTGGAGCCGTAACCAATAGCATCTTTGACCCGCAGACAGATAAAATAGTCATCCCCGCGGTTGACCGAGTTATGGTAGGCATCGTCTTCAGGCAAAATTCTCACCGTGTCTGGGGAAAGCGCCCAGGTGGTTAAAGTAGTATGCCATTGGTTCACCCAGCCATAGGTTGGATCATTAATTTGGCCATCATAGACCCAGGGAGTAAAGTTGCACCGGACAAAGGTATCTTCTGCGTCAAAGCTGCCCCGGTTACCAGTGTTCTTGTTATCCTGCCAAAGAGAAACCCCAGACCGTTCATCCTGGCTTAGGGGATGAAGGTCAGTATTAGGGTCAAAGTCTTCAATGGCCAGGAGATTAACCTGAATGCTCTGAAGAATAAGATCAGGGAAAAGAGAGGGGGGACCGCCAGCAATGTCTAAACCAAGAACTGGGGTAAGATTGTCAGTCATATCTACGTCATCATTGATATTACAAGGGTCTACCCTGGCTGGCGCAATATCGTCCAGGTAGATGTTGTTATAAATTGTTTTTGTCTGGAGGATACCAGCATAGTAGTAGGGATAGGCGATCGGACCAAAGACAATATCTCCCCGCTCAATCCAGATTTTCCAGTCAGAACCCATGGTATTGTCTGTAGGATAAGCTTGGTCGCTTCTAATCTCTACTACTACAAAATAGTCGTAAAGGCTGTCCTGGAGAGGTTCAATGCTTTCCAGAACGGGGAAGATAGTCAAAGTCCATTCCCGCAATCCAGGTTTTTGTTGCCAGACACCCCCTTGCTGGTAATTAATAGTCACCAAGGTATCTGTCACTGGTTCCCAGATACCATTGTTATTGGTGTCTCGCCAGAGGGTGATACCTGGTCTGATTCCGGTGGTGTCCCGGAAATAAGAATTTGGGTCAAAATCGTTCTTGCCAACGTCGGTGCAGGTAAGCCGAATGGCAGTTAAATATTCAGGAGGTAACTGAACATTGGGCGTGGGAGTGCCGCTCCAGGTGACGTTTCTTTGAGCGCAGGCAATGGCTAAAACTGCTGTTGGGGTTTCCCAGGGGAGAACCTGGGGAACGCGGTGCAGCTTGGTGCTAGCTAAAGGCGCGTAATCATATCCCTGAGGGGTGCGGTCATACCTAGGTCTTATCATCTCCCCAGGTTGCCACTGGTTATAGGCTGGGTATTGCAAAGGACCAGTAGAAGTGGCCACAGCTTCTTCAGGGAGAATATCAGCCACCCGGAGCTCGCAGGTAATAGCGGCAGTAGTGATGGCGGGGTTAACCACATCTTGACCTGGTACCGCCGGCGCGAAGGTTACCCCGCCTGCTGGAATGCTGAAGGTGGAATAAGAACCATCAAGACAGTAGTCAGTAGTCCGGATAGCAATAAAGAAGTAACCGTTTCCGCCGTAAGGATCAGTGCTAGCCAGGGGAACGATGGCGCCGGTAGGCCTGATAGTGCCCACGCCTGGGGTTACACCCAGAATATTACCGTTCCGGTCAGTAAGGCAGGTAGATTCCACATCCAGGTCGCCGGTAGCCGTAACGGTAACACTGGCAACCCGCTGAACCGGGTCGGTGTCCCTGGCCACATTATGGCTGAGAATGATGATGTAACCTTCGTCAAAAGCGTTCTGGCCGATTAAATTAGGGTCACCAACCGGATGGCGTTGATAACCTAAGGGCGTAGTTCCCTGGGTATTAGGAAGAATTCCCTGGTTAGCCACTACGTGAGAAGTAAAAGAATTTAAGGTGATTTTTCCTTGAGCCTGCCGAACAAGGGAAAAAATTACTGTTAGGCAAACTGACCAGAATAAACGCTTCATTTCTCCTCCAGGCAAATCCGGTTAATTTAAGAAATTCTTGGTGTGAAGAACCAGAAAAAGACCAGCACCGGCTGAAATTAAAAGTATTCCTGGCCAGAGAAGACTGTTCAGGCAAAGCCAGGCAGCAACGATTAAAGGATAGAGACAAGCTCTAACCATCGGTTTTAACAAAGGATGGTGCTCAAGGTACCCTGCGGCAGCTGGGCCATGACGATAATACCAAGAAACAAATTTCTTGCCAAATAAGTTTTCCAGCAAGATTTCATCCCGGAAACGCCGTAAGAGGTTAATCTGCTTAGCTAACGGTGAACCAAAAGCGGCGGTGGCAATGAAGCACCCTCCCCCGCTGCTACCCACTGGTCTAGGAGCACCAAGACTGAAGTAATCATAGCCAGTTACATTTCCCCACCGGACTGTAATGTAGCCAGCTAACTGGTCAATCTCCAGACTTTGCCTGGCGATTATTTCCATTTCTTCCCAGTCGTTTCCCGGCCCAGGCCAGTGATAAACTTTTAACTCTGAAAGCTTTCTTGCACCAGCGGCCAGTAAATCAGTTTGGTAAACTGGAATTTTCAAGGTAATACTTTGGCCAGGCAGAAGGACAAGGTCAGAGAGAAGCAGGTAGATGTTGTTAAAGCCCTGGAGAAGGTTGGAATAGGCTGGGGCCTGAGTAGGGTCAATAAAACCGATGGAGAGATTTCCAGGTCCAGCCAAGGCGCCAGCCGGAATATTAATGCCGAAACCATTCACTGGCGCTTGCCCACCAGCGAGAACATTTAAACCAGCAGTTGGGTCAATGTTTTGCCAAGTATCCTGAATTTCAGCCGGTTTGGCAAAACCACTTAGGGCAGTGGAGTAATTGAGGTCGCTATAGGCATAAATCTGGTAATAATAGGTGGTATTAGGATTGAGCCCAGGGTCATAATAATGACTAAGGCCGCTGGCATCCTTGAAAATGCAGAGAGCATCTCCAGCTACCTCTCCTTCCTGGTAATAAAAGCCGTTTTCAGGCCCGCCAGTAATGGTGCTGCCAGATTTGCGGAAGATGATGGTGCCGGTATAACCGGGTGGATTAGTCCAGTAAAGGTCAATGCCAGAGAGAGAAGATAAGACCAAAAAACTGCTCACCGGTGAAGGACTGCCAACGATAACAATTACGGTAAGGAAGGAGTTACCCCCATTACTGGTAAAGTTGATAGTGGCTGTATGGGTTCCTGAGGTTAAACCAGTTCGGATAACGTTAGCTGTGACCACTTCTGACTGGCCAGAAGATAAAGTTCCGCTGGTTCGGGTAATGGTTAACCAAGCCTGATTTACTGTTGCCTGCCAATAAAGGTCAGCCCCGCCGACATTAGTGATAGTAAATGGCAGAAAGGTTGTCTCAGTACCAAAGTTCAAGGTAGTTGGACTCACTGCTAGAACCGGTAAGGGTGTGGAAGTGGTAATGGTGTCACCCTGGATATCTTGGCTAATAAAGGTACCAGCTGGGTCAAGATATTCCAGGACGCCAGAAAAAGTTTGCTGGCCGGTAGAAGTGGGTGGAATACTAACCGTGTAGGTGATATTTCTATCAATCACCTGGTCGCCATAAAAAACCCACTTGTAGGAACCACCAACTGCTGTCTGGTAAGGCGGATTTGAGCTGGTAATCGCCCAACCAGAAGGCGGCGTTTCTGCCACCACTAGACCACTTGGGGTGTTAGATTCATCTACATTCACGTTAAGAGTGACATTAGCCGTAGAACCAGGACTATAAAAGGCAGGCAGGTCCCGGTTACCTGTGACCTGTTGCCCATTTGCCTGGCAAAAAGCCATCATCACTCCAAGTACAGCCGCAGTTGACCAGTAAAAGTTTAGCCGTTTTCTCATGTTCTCCTCTGGTTATTTCTTTTTATGGTGATTTTTTCCATCTTGGTTCTTCTGCAGCCTTGCTGGCATCTCCATCGTAAGTGTAACCACCAACATTTGCCCAGAAGTCAATAACTTGTAGGAGCCAGAAGTCCCACTCCGAAAGACTGGTGGGCCATCCGCGAATCCTTTTAAGTGCTGCCCATAGGTCTATGGTATCCAGAAGTTCTTTATCAGAAATAGTAAAGTATTCATCTATATCCACGGGTATCCTTGGACAAGTAGCCGGCAGGGAGGGATCAGCCAGAGTAAGGTAAGCGTCGCCGGTAGTACTCCGGTAATCGCTTCCGTTGCTTACTCCGCCATTGAGACTGCG
>JAMWDF010000006.1:13772-30140 GCA_023818865.1 Candidatus Omnitrophota bacterium | reverse complement strand
GATAATTAGTAGCCAATCAAAAGGAATATCATTTACAATAATAAATGAGGAACCACAATTTCAAAAAAATATTAGTGAATTTTTAATCAATATTATTACAAAATACACATCTATTGATTCTTCAAACATTAAAATTGATTATTCGAGTTCTAATGAAGTTCCAGAATATTTAATTAAACTTGCTGAGAATAGATTATCTTTTTTAATAAAGTATAATCTTTTTAATGAAACAACTGATAATAATATTATAATTAATAATTGTAACTATTTTATTGAGCCTCGAATAATTGAATTATTTTTTGATTCTCGACCGAGGACAGCAACTGAAAAAATTAATTATTCTATAGCTTTAAATGAGAAAATTATTTTTAAATCAGATGCTATTAAGTCATTACCAGAAGAAAAATTATTCGATTTAAGTTCATATTTAAACCAGATATGGGATTATGACTCCATAGTTATTCATTTAGAAGCATATGATAGAAATAATTTATACAAAATTTTTCATCGTTATCCTGAAGGTTCAAGTTTAATACTAAAAGAAAAAATAGCAGAAGAAAAAAGAGACGAGGGGAGAAAAAAGGAAGATAAAGGAGAAGAGCAACTTACCCTTTTCTGAAGGCTGTCTTGGTGAAGCAAGTGTCCCAAAGGAGGAGAGATGAACCAGAAATTTTTTGTTAGGAAAAAACCGGCGGTTAGCTACCGGGGAATCCATCTTGACCTAAAAGGGCTTCCGCCAAGTTCGGGAAGGCTGTTAAGTCTTGTTTCTCTGTTGAGGGAAGCGAGAATTAATTGTCTTTTAGTGGAATGGGAGGATATGTATCCCTGGAGTAGTTACCCTTTTCTCAGAAACGAAACAGCCTACACGAGAAAGACAGTAGAATGTTTTCTGGAGAAAGCCAGGCAAGCCGGAATTGAGGTTATTCCCTTGGTTCAATCTTTTGGCCACCTGGAAAATGTCTTGTCAAGAAAACCCTTCCGAAAGCTTCGGGAAATTCCTTCTTTGGTAAGCGACCTGTGTCCGTCAAGACCAGCGGCTCAAGAAGTTATTCTTAATCTGGTGAAGGACATCCTGGAGACTCACGGAAGTTTGAAGTACTTTCATCTGGGCGGAGATGAAGTCTGGTCCTTTGGCCGGTGCCGGAGCTGCCGGAAAAAAGTCGCCCAGTCAGGGAAAGCCGCCCTTTACTTAGCCCACCTGGAACCGATCTTCCATTTTCTTGACCAGCAAGGGATAAGACCGATTATCTGGGATGATATGGTTAGGGACTGGCCTGGGGCAAAACTGAAAACTCTGGCTCACCAGACAGACCTAATGTGCTGGAATTATGCCGCTGACCCTTTCCAGAGATTGAAGAGAGACACTCTGGAGAGATTTGTTAAGGCTGGCTGCCGGTTATGGGCGGCTTCGGCTTTTAAGGGAGCAGACGGCCCTTATGCCGACCGGCCGAATTTGCCAGTTAGATTAGCCAATATGGCGGCCTGGGTCCAGCAGGCCTCAGAAATGAAGATGGTAGGAGTGATAGCCACTGGCTGGAGCCGATACAATACCTTTGTCAGTCCGTGTGAGAGCCTTGAGGTCAGTCTGGATAGTCTGGTGTTAAGCGCGAAAATTGCCTGGGAAGGAAAGGTGCCTGACCAGCCTGCCTCCTGGGCAGAGAAATTTCTCGGCTTCTGTCAGAGAAAGGGTCTTCCGGTCAAGAGTTTCTTTCCCTGCCGTCTGGCTGCGGAAAATTTACAGTGTTGCCGAGAGAAAGTTTTTCAAGAAGTGAAAAGCTATCTCCATCAGGCTCACCTGGTCGGCGAGCCAGAGAGAATCAATCCGTTCAGGATAAAACAGGCTAAACAGATACTCAAGGATAGCCTGGAAAAAGTGGAAAAACTAGCCAGAGAATGGCAAAAGAGCCATCAAGGACAGGTCCCGGCAATCTGGCTGGAGAAGTACTTTCTTTCCCGGACAGAGCCGGTGAGGCGTCTGGTAGATTTTATCTTAGCCGCTCACTGAGGGCTTTAGGTTGAGTCTTTGCTATTCGGCTGGCTGCTACCACTGCCTGCCCCAGAGAAAGGCAACCATCGTTTGGGGGAAGAAGCCGGTGGGTGTAAACAGTAAATCCGGCCATTTTCAAAATCTTTTCGCAGCGAAGAGTAAGAATTCGGTTCTGGAAGCACCCTCCGCTCAACGCTACTTCTTTTAAACCGGTTTCCTTTGATATTCTTTGGCAGGCCTGGAGAACCATTTGCCCGATGGTTTCATGAAACCGCCAAGCAATCGTGGCTTTCGGCTGATGGGAAAGAAGGCTTTCTACTATCCCCTGGATAAGGGGGCGCCAATCAATTATCAGGGTACCAGATAATTCCCGGAAAGTGAAAGGATAACCGGAAGCCCCCTTTTTTTCTTCAGTTATGTTTTCCAGGTCCATGGCTGGCTGGCCTTCAAACCGGGATACCTGCCTCAGGCCAAGCAAACTGGCCACTCCGTCAAAAAGTCTTCCCAGGCTGGAGGCACGGGGACAGTTGATATTTTCTTTGAGCGCTACCTGAAGCGGTTGCCAAATTTTTCGGTCCAATTGACGAACAAAATCTATTTTTAAGCGGAACATCTCCTGGCCAAAACATTCCTGCAGGTAGACCGCCGCCATCCTCCAGGGTTCCCGGATAGCCTTTTCTCCTCCTGGAAGAGCCACCGGCAGAAGATGAGCAACCCTTTTGTATCCAGCATAGTCAGCCACTAAAAATTCCGCTCCCCAGACCGTACCGTCTTCTCCCCAGCCAGTGCCGTCAAAAGCCACCCCAATAACCTTTCTCCCAGCTACCTTATTTTCAGCCAGACAGGCAGCGATATGACCGTGATGGTGCTGGATGGCCAAACCAGTGAGTCCGGCCTGATTAATTCTTTCCTGGGCATACTTGGTGGAAAAATAGTCAGGATGGAGGTCATAAGCAACCAGGTCAGGCTGAATGCCAAAGAGTCTTTCCAGGTGATTAACCAGGAAGGTGTAGAACTTGTAAGTCGGCAGGTTTTCTAAGTCGCCAATATGCTGACTGACGATAGCTCGGTTCCCAAGGACCAGGGCAAAAGTATTTTTCATTTGGCCTCCACAGCCTAAAACCGGATAGTCTGAAGAAAAGGGGAGAGCCAGGGAGCTTGGAGCATATCCTCGGCTTCGGCGGATGAAGACTTCTCTTTTTGTTTCCGGGTTTACCCAGAGGACAGAATCGTCACAGCCAAGTTGAATTTTTCGGTTGTGGGTCAGGAAAAAGTCAGCCACCCCTTTCAGTTTTTCCAGAGCAGGCTCATCTTCATATAAGATTGGTTCTTCAGAAAAATTGCCGCTAGTCATTACCAGCACTTCTGGGCAGTGAAGATGGAAAAGAAGATGATGCACCGGGGTATAGGGAAGCAAGAAGCCTAAGAAGCGGTTGTTTGGCGCAATATTTTCTGGCAGAGGACAGTTTTTCTTTTTTCTAAGAAGCACAATTGGCGATTGCCAGGAACAAAGAATTTCAGCCTCCTGGCGGGAAACCTGGCAGTATCTCTTAATAGTTTTTAGGCAATCAGCCATAACAGCCAGGGGTTTTTCTTCCCGATGCTTCCTTTGCCGGAGGCGGTCAACCGCTACCTGGTTGGTGGCATCACAAGCCAGGTGAAACCCGCCCAGACCTTTTATCGCCAAGATTTTACCTTCCCGGAGAAGCCCGGCTGTTTCCTTTAGTAACTGGCTACTGTTGCCTAATTTCTTTCTTCCGGCTGAGTCAATCAAGACTAACTGGGGTCCACAATTATGGCAACAGAGAGGCTGGGTATGAAATCTTCTGTCTCTCGGGTTTTCATACTCTTTTCCACAAGTTTTGCACAGAGGGAACTCAGCCATAGTAGTGTTTACCCGGTCATAGGGAATTTTCTTGATGATGGTGTATCTTGGGCCGCAATCAGGACAACTGATAAATGGATGTAAGTGCCTTCTGTTTAAAGGACTTAGAAGTTCTAACTGACACTGGCTACAGGTAGCAATATCCGGTGGGATCTCCAGATCATTGTTCTGGCTTTCTTGACTTTCCAGGACCAAAAAAGCCTCTTCTTTTTCCACCGGCAGGTTCTTGACGGTGATTCTTTTGATTTTGGCTCTGGACGGGGGAGAATTTTTCAGCTGTTTCAAGAAGTTTTCTATCCGAGAAGTCTCACCCTGGACTTCAATGATTACCCCGGAAGAAGTGTTGCGGACAAAACCAGTGAGTTTGTGATTGCTAGCCAGCCGATAAACGGTCGGGCGGAAACCAACTCCCTGAACCTGACCAGAGACTGTGATTCTTAACCGCCGGAGTTTTCTTCTTAGCTTCATTGGTAAGAGAATTCTGCCAGCAATAAAGATAACTGTTTTGCCGGAAAACCAGAAAACCAGTTTTCTGGTTTTCCTCCTAAGATGAGAGCCGCGAATTTCTTTGCGGCTTCCGCCAGTTTTTGTTGTCCTTGAGTGTCAGGGCAGCCTTTGAGCAACACTGGCTCTTGAACCTTCCGGAATTTGAAACTTTCAGCGATACTTTCCAGGCTGGTGATAGCCTTTCCGCCGCCGCCATGGGTGAGAAAGGCAAAATAGGGTTTACCCTCCACCTTGCCCCGGGACGGATAAAAGGTGCGGTCAAAGAAGTCTTTTAATGCTCCAGCGATATAGCTGAAATAGTCACCTGAACCAATCACCAAACCATCGCTCCAAAGAAGGTCATCCAGGCTCGCTTCTAAGGCTTTTCTTTTTCTCACTTCTACTTCTGATATCTCTTTTAATGCCTTTTCCACTGCTAAAGCAGCTGCTTCGGTGTTGCCGCCCAATGAGTGATAAACAACCAAAATCTTTTTCATCTTCTCTCCTGGTATTTATGCTTTAACAACTGCCTGGCATACCCAATTGACTGTCTGAGGCATCCAGAAGGTAAAAAGATGAGCCGGAGCCAGCACACACAAAGATTTTTGTTTCCCCGGGCATTTACCGCTAAGCCCTGGAAAAACGAAAAGGTCAAAAGGATTCCAGATACTCAGATAATCCACCTGACTGCTGGCTATTGCCTGGCGTAACAGAGAAAGGAAACGGCTGGTGGGCTGGAGGTCGCGGAGGCCAGGTAACGGTAGAAAATAACTCAAAAGGGAACCATAAAACGGCGAACAGACAGTCACACATCTCTGACAAATACTTTTCCCTCCAAGGAATTCCAGCCACCAGGCAGCTATAATTCCTCCTTGGCTTAATCCAATGATACTGAATTTGTTGCCTCTCACCTTTGCCCTGATAAAACCACCCAGTTTTTCCGCCAGTTTATTTAAGGGGAGAGTTCCCAACCTTTCCCGGTAAGTAAACTGGTGAATTTCTTTAATTCCTTTCTCGGTAAGGGCTCTTACCAACGGCTGATATTCCCACTTGGAGCCGCCAAATCCATGGACAAAGACCACCTCAGGCATCATTCAGCCAGTTTTTCTATGATTACCGCTTCTCCATCCTTAACTTTCTTCAGTCCTTCCCAGTCTTCCAGGAGCAACCGGCCAATAATTTCCACGGCGCTGGCTGGGATAATTTTCTCACCTGGGCTCACCGGAGTTGGCCCGAAGAAGATACACAAGCAAGTGCCTTCTGGCCAGTAACCCAGGTCGCCTTTTCTTACTTCAGTAACTGGGAAGGATATTTCTGTCTTCACCGGAATTGGAAAATAAATTTCTTCTCCCCAAGTACTAACCCGGGATTTAATGGGCAACACCTCCAGAATCTTTCTGGCCACCTTTGATTGATTTAACTCTGCTTGTAAGGTAAGAGTTCCGAGCTTAATTTCAATTCTTGCTTTCACTGCTCCCTCCTAGTCCCAAGAGTTAGTTAGTTTGCTCACCCCGATAACTATCATTTATTTAACATCTGTGTCAAGCCTCAAACCTGAACTACCAACCCTCCCGGAAAGCAAGATGGCAGACAAAGGCTCCAGCCGCTACCAAAAAGCTGGCAATCCATATACTTGCTTCTGGTCTGATGCTCAAATAAAGGCAGGAAGCAAAAGTGGAAACGACTGGTACCAGGTAAGAGGCTGTGGAAAGAAGGCGAAAATTGCCCCGGCGAATACCGGTTTCCCAGAGACTATAAGCCAATATGGTGGGAAAAAGGACCATAAAACTCAGTTCTCCCCAAGCAGAAACACTCCAGTGGGATTCCTCCGGGAAGAAGTAACGCAAAAGACCAAGGACAAGTCCAGTAGCTAGCAGATAAAAAGGTAGCCCGCTGGCTGATTCCTGGCCAAACTTCCGGGTGACAACCGAATACAGTCCCCAGGTCATCCCGGCGCCTAACCCGAAAAGAAAAACCGGATTGTGGAGGTGAAAAATTTTTGCTATCTCTTTCACCGGTATTCCGGAAGCGGTCGTTAAAGCCAGATAGGTCCCGCTGGTTGCCAGGCTGATTCCTGGCCAAATGAGCCAGTTAACCTGGCAGGCTAACAGCACAACGGAAAAGAGGATGATAAAGGTAGGCCAAAGGTAATTGAGAAGAGCGACTGTTAGCACAGCTACCTTTGAGCTAGCCAGGCCGATGCCAGCGTACAGACAAAGCATATAAGCCACAAATAGAAAACCACAAAAGAAAAAGACGCCTGGAGCCATCCTTTTCTGCTTACTTGAAGGAAAATTTTTCCCCACAAAGAGGCTTAGGCAGGAAAGGAGTCCGGCCAAGGAAAAAATAAGGCTACCCGCAGTAAAAACGCCGATTTTTTCCATCAGAGAACGGGAGACACCAATGGTTAACGACCAGAAAAAAAGAGCCAAAAGTCCAGCCATTGTTCCTGAGAATAAGTTCCTCATGGCTGTTTCATTTTCTTCTCGGATAGCCAGCCTTCAGCGTTTAACTGACCTGAAAGATTTGAACAAAGTATGAGGAGAAAAACTCACCAGGAGTCTTCATACCCTATCTGGTACTGGTTCAGCCTGGCCATCCCTGGTCTGATAAAGATGGCCGGGTCTTTTCTTCCCTTCCAGGGTCCCGGTAAACCAAGCCACAGTTGCGCTTTCATCATAAATCAAGCTGACAATGTCATGGTGCCAGCCTCGGCCAGTGACTACACAATCACCTGGTTTTACCGGGTAAAACTTGCCTTCGCTGGCTACCTGGCACCGACCCTGAAGAATAACCCAGTAAGCATCACTGTCGTGGTAATGATTGTCTGAGGTAGTAGTCTTCCAATAGTCATAGGGCGAATCTCCAGCTGGCGGCTTTCCATTTCTCACTGTAAAGATGCCAGCGCCAGAAAGAGACTGCCAGTGGCCGGAAACAAGCAGGGCCAGAGAAGAGCCGCTACTGCTGTGGATAACTACTTCCCGGGTTAATTCCTTTCCTAAGCAAAGGCAAGCCCTTTCTGGCAGCTGGGCCTGGAACTGTCCAGCATTAACGAAAAGTTGGCCCTGGCAAACTAGGATCATCTGTTTTTCCCGGCTCAGGGGAAAAGCTTTCTCTTCCCCTGCCTTCAGAGAAATTGGTTTAATTTCCTCTACCTCACACCAGGCAGGAAAGTTATTCTTCTCCAGCGATACCACCGGCATTTTCCCCCTTTTTTACAAGGACCATTTCCCGTTAAACTGGGGCAGCCAGTCTCGGAAAGACTCAAACACCTCTTCAGCGATTTTTGCGGCGATGTCAGGACTGGGAATCAGCGGGTCGCAGGAAAGAGCCAGCACCGCCAGTTCCTTATTCCCAGTCAGACCGGCTTCCACAATCATTTCCTGGACCGGGATATGCCTCATCAGATGCGTCTGGATGAAAGATGGCAGGTTGCCTACTGGTAACGGAGTCACTCCCAATCGGTTAACCAGCGCCATCGTTTCCAGGACGACTTGCCGAGGCAGATTATCTACCTGGCCGATATTGCCAGTATTAATTGGAGTAAGCAGGTTTTCTTCCGCACCAATTAACGCGGCGATAATTCGGCTGGCGTGTTCGTGAGAATGTTTGAGGAAAGGTTGACGGCGGCCTTCCAGTAAGTCCAAGGCGAGCTGTTTTCTCCTTTCATAGGTGTGGATGTGGGCAAAGGTATGGGCCCGTTTATCTGGAGAATAACCCCAACGTTTCATAGTTTCTTCATCTTTCAGGTAGCAACTGAAGAACTCGGCTGTGTGTGCATCCCCGGCTCCAGTAAGATAACCGGTTCTCATTAGCATATCAAACTTGATTCGTTGGTTAGGGTTAACCCCGCCTCCGTTAATAAGTTCTTCAGGGATTACCTGGGGTCCTAACGGTTTGAATCCTTCTGGGTCCTGGATGTATTTCTTGAGCAGTTTCAGCCCGTCATAGCCACAGACATCTATCGCCAGTATCCAGATAAGATGGTTAATCCCAGCCATTTTCACCTTGATATCCTTCTGCCAGTCCACCCCGAAGTAGTAAGCCAGATGAAGTAACAACCCCTGGAGTTCATGACACAGACCCACAGTTTTGACCTGGCTCACCTTTTGCATCGTCCTGGTCAAGACTGTCATCGGATTGGAATAGTTCATAAACCAAGCCCCAGGGGCAATTTTTTCCACTGTCCGAATAATGTCCACTACTACCGGGATGTTTCTCAACGCCCGGCTCCAGCCTCCAGGTCCAACAGTGTCTCCCACTGTCTGAAGAATTCCATATTTCCTGGGGATGGTGAGGTCCAGAAGATTTGCCTGTTCGCTTCCGGTGCTAATGGTTAACCCGACAAAATCTGCGCCTTCTAAGGCCACTTTTAAATCAGTCGTGGCTTCCAGCCTAAAATTGGCTCCTAACATCTGGTTAGCCAGTTTTTGGCAGAGAGGTAGTGTCACCGAAAGGGCATCCGGGTTGATATCCTGGAGGACGATGTGCATTCCGTGGAGCTCTGGCAGGCAAGCCATATCGGTGATTAGTCGGTGGGACCAGCCAAAACTTCCGCCACCAATTAAAACGAATTTCACATCTTTACCTAAGGTCTCCATTTTCTCCTTTCTGTGATAATTCAGTTAGTATACTCCGGCCAGTTTTTGCCTGCCAAATTTCTAACTGGAGCAAGAGTTTTTTTAGGCTGCCGCCAGCCGAGAACCCGCCTACAGACCCGTCAGCCTTGATGACCCGGTGGCAGGGAATGACAATGGGAAAGGGATTTCGCGCCAGAGCCTGGCCCACTGCTCTACTGCCGCCTGGCTGGCCGATAAAAGAAGCAATTTGGTGATAGGTGGCCACCTTGCCCCAGGGAATACTGGCAGTTGCTAAGTAAACTGAACGCTGAAACCCACTGCAGAGATGAAGCGCTACCAGGTTAGAAGAAAAACTTACCGGGTAACCGGAAAGATACTCTTGTAGATTAGTTTGAAAATCTTTTAACTGTTTGCCAATACCAGGCTGAGCCCCTGGGAATGATTCTCTAAGATGGACTCTTGCCTCTTGTCTTCGGCTGGTGAGAAGAATCCTTCTTATCGGCGGCCAGGCGTCTTGCCACAGAACTGAAACGACCAGTCTTCCTTTCGTTACCTGAAACCAAAAGAGAGAAGTAGTTGGCTGCATACAGAGAAAATAGGTTAAGAGAAAGTCCCTGTCAAGGTAAACAAGTTAAACGATGGGACTAAGCCTTGGGCTTGCTTGAGAAATTTTTTAAGTTGGCTAAAATTTATTAGGAAGGCAGAGAAGAGGGGGGTTGAATGAAAAATAAAAGGCTAACTGCAATATTCGGTTTTCTTTCAATTGGTCTCCTGTTAGGAGCAGATTTCTCTGTTAGCCCGGATGTTTTCTCTCCTGGGGAAAGTTCTGGGGTTAAAGACCGGATAGTTATTTCCGGGACAATGGAACAGACATTGCCGGTGAAGGTGGATATCTATCCCAAGGGTTATCCGGAGAATGTCCAGAAAAGGATTCCGTTTACTGATTTTAAGTCTGACTGCGGCTATCTTGAAGAAAGAGCAGTCTGGGATGGCAAGAATGACGCTGGTGAAATTGTGCCTGATGGTGAGTATGAACTGAAATTTAGCGCGCTGGTAAACTATGCCTGGTCTAAAGCGAATGCTACCGGACAGTTACCAGGGACTTTTGAGACGCCTTTAGATGTAGCCATTGGCAGTGACGGCAGAATTTATGTTCTTGAGGCTCAACGGATTCAGGTTTTTGATAGCAACAGAAACTATCTTTTTTCCATTAAGAACCCATCTTCTCCTCAGGCCGGCCAATGGGTAGCTGCAGTGTCAATTGCGGCTGGCAATAATCGTCTTTATATCCTGGACTGCCAAGAAAACAATATCAAAATTTTTGATGCGGCCGGCCAGTTTATCCGTTCTTTCGGTGGATATGGCTCAACAGAAGGAAGGTTCAATCTCTATCCGATATGGGGTAAGGAGGAGTTAAAAAACAACTTAGCGGTGGATGCTAACGGCCGGGTTTGGGTGGTTGACCGGGGAAATTCCAGGATTCAGGTTTTTGATGCCGACGGGAATTTTCTCTTCAAATTTGGCAGCCCAGGCACTGGCAATGGCCAGTTTAATTTTGAACCTGATTTGTTTTCACCCACAGTGGTAGTGGGAAATATTGCGCTTGATGAAAATGGCAATGCTTATGTTACTGATACTGGAGAGGGTTGGGGGAGAATCCAGGTTTTTAACAGCCAGGGCGTTTTTCAGAGAGGCATCAAGAGCAGCTTGAATGGCGGAAATATACCAGAGCTAACTGATATCAGGGGACCAATTGCCATTTTCGGACCGCAAAAGCGGATTGCTATTGCCAGTTTTGACCGAAACGCTATCTGCATTCTTAACAATGATGGTAGCTACAGGAAAACATTAGGCAGATTTACCGGAAGTCATTTTGAACCAGGCCGGCAGACTGGGGAATTCCAGTTTATCACTTCCCTGAGAGGCACAGCCAACCATCTTTACGCAGTAGAATGTTTTGATAATCCCAGGGTGCAGGTCTTTGATTCTGACGGCAACTTCACCGCCAAACTTGGAATGGCCGCAGGGGAATTTCTAACTCCAGCGGGAGTAGCAGTCAAAGCAGCCCAAATTTATGTTTGTGACCAGCGCCAAGGGAAAATTGAAGTTTTTGACAAAGATGGGCAGCACCAGTCTCAGATTATCATTCCTTATGTTCCTTCGCACCTGACCTATCAAAGTCTATCCTATGCCATCCGGCCGAGTCACATTACCCTGGATGAGGAAGGAAAAATCTATGTTTCCGACACCAATTTCAATGGAATAGCCATTCTGAACAATTCCGGAAGTCTGCTTGGGTACTTCCTGATTAGAGACTCTGGCTACTCTTTCTGGCCATCCGGAGTAGCCATTAGCGGTAATTACCTCTATGTGGCCGGGAATAATCTTTACGAGAATCAAGCCAGCCGGATACTTGTTTACAGCAAGAACGGAGTGTATCAAAAAAGCATAGCCTTCTCTCCGGATGTCACTAACTGCAAATACAAGGATATTGTGGCCAGAAACGGTAATTTGTATGTCCTGACAGCAGATGAAAATCCCTATTTTGACCTAAATCCCGGCTTGCTTGTCTTTGATACCAACGGAACTCTGGTGGATACCCTCCAGGAAATTAAAAGCGGGGCTTACTTGGCAATAGATAATACTGGCAACATCTATGTGTCCCAATGTGCGGGAAGGCCAGTTAAGGTTTTTAATAGCGAGGGTGAATTGTCTTTTACTTTTGGGGAATGGAGTTCAAGTGAGATTCAGCCTTCCCCGACTTCCTACCAGGGTCTCGCTGTGGATGGCCAGGGTAATATCTATCTGGTTGATGAGGGAAGCCATCGGTTGCATAAATATGTCGCGGGAGAAGAAGCTGTTTTGGCAACAAAAACAGTCAAAGTGGACAACACTCAGCCAGTAGCTACCATCATTTTCCCTTCTGAATCGCCTGTCTGTAATTTCCTTCAAGATTTTTTCGTTCTCGGGACAGCCAGGGATCAAAACTTTGAGGACTACCGGGTTTTTCTGGATAACACTCTGGTTAACACCGGGACTACTCCGGTAACAAATGGTGTCCTGGCTAAAATTAGTCTAAATAAATCTTCTTCAGTTCTCCACACCCTTTGTCTTTCTGTCCAGGATTTAGCCGGAAACACCCAGCAGGATACAGTCATCTTCTACACCGATGCTACCATTCCTTCTTCTTCGGTGAACAGCCTCAGTCCGTACACCAGAACAACTTCTTTTGAAGTTTCCTGGTCAGGGAGCGACCCAGATTCTGGGATTGGCAGTTACGATATTCAGTTCCGGGATGGGACAGAGGGTGTCTGGAAGAATTGGTTGGTCGGCACTTGCCAGACAGAAGCTACTTTTGTTGGGGAGGATGGACATACCTATTACTTCCGAAGCAGAGCCAGAGATAAAGCCGGCAACAGGGAAGACTATCCAGATGGTTATGACACCTTTACCCAGGTGGATGCCACTGCTCCCCAGTTTGAGGATATTTCGCCCCCTGACAACGCCTACATTGGCTCTCAACCAATTATCACCATGAAGATAGTTGAACCCAATAACGGCAGTGGATTGAGTTTTGTTTCGGTTTACAAGAATGGTTGGCCACTCAGTTCCGCAAATAATGACTACACATTTGAGGCTAACACTGGCGAATTGGTTATTACCACTACTTTTACTCCTGCTATTCACGAAATCAAAGTCAGGGCCTGGGATAAAGCTGGTAATCAATCAGAGCTGGTCCTTCATTACGATGCGCTTAACTTTCAGGGCACAGTGACCAATTTGGTCCCTGACCCTAACCCTGAAGTCTCAGAAATTATGATTGGCGGGGAGGCAATTCGGTGGTACCAGGTAGTTGCCCAGGATGGTAAGCCAGTTTGTGGAGTGAGCTTGACTATTGAATGGGAGAATAATGGGAAAAAGCGGCTCACGACAAACAGTTCTGATCAGTATGGCCTGGTCGCCTGCAAAATACCCAGTAGCAGTTTAGGGCAAGATGGAGATACAGTAACTTGTAACATCGTTGAAGCAGGGAACCAAGTAATTAATCCGCCGCTGTCTTTTACGGTGAAAATCTCACCCAGAAGGTCTGTTTCTGAATTTAGGTTTGGTGGCTCAGTGAAAGCCAAAGAGGCAACTGGAGCCGGGCTGGTAGGTGGTGGTCAAAAAGAGGTCAGCTACAAACTGATTAACACTGACCTTCAGTCTCAAGCTGATGATCGGATTGAACTGGAAAGGCAACTGGAGGTAAATGGGGGAATAATCATAGGTGGTTCAGTTGGTCTTGAAATGGGCAATAACTTTACGGCTGAGGCTGAAGCAGAACTGGCTGCCTTAGGGGTTTTCCAGTATGGAAGCAAGTTTGTTTTTGAAGACCCATACAGTAGCCAAGAAAGAATCAGGCGGGCCGGACTGCTGCTTGATTCTCTGTTAACCGGAATTTCTATCAATCCCCTGCTTGAGGAGATGATTAGTTTTGTAGCCAGCCAGTATGATTATCCCAATTACAAAGACGAAGAAAAATTTTCCTTCGGGGTGAGAGTGGAAGGGGCTGGCTCAGCTGGGAGTGGTGTGCAACTGCTCCCTGGAAATACTTCCCTTAAGGAGGTAAGGCAGAAGCAGCCAAGCGAAAATTCATACTTAGGGGTGAGAATTGGAACCGGGATTTCTGGAGAGGCTGAAGTATTAGCCAGCGTAGTTTTTGCCGGTCTGAACTATCAGAATAATCAGTTTCAGCCAACAGAGATTGGCTCTGAGTACGCATTATCTGGTCAGCTGGACCTTTTTGCCGGCGCTGAAGGCAACGTGATTGGCGAAGAGATTGGAGCCAAATTAGAAGGGGAATTTGCTCTTGAATACAAGCTGGCTATTTTTGCTGACCCTGTTACCAGAACTTTTACCCGGGGAGAACTGAAGATTAGTCATTTGGGCGAAACAAGTTCTACTTACCAGCCTGATACCGAAGATATTACCAGAAGTGTCATCCTAGCCTTAGACGCCGAGCAGATTCAGTCGCTGGCTGATGTCTTAAGCGATGTCCAACATCTGAAACAGTATCTCCAGGATGTCAGCCCCACGGAAACAGAAATTCTGGTTGGGCCAGTGGAAGTGGCTGAAAGGTTTAATATTCTCTGTGAGAAATTGACGGCGTACCTGGCGACCACCGGTCGGCCAATCCGCTACTTAATTGAAGAGAAAGTCTGCCGGCCGTTTAAGCTTGACCCTTCTTTTGAAATTGGAGCCGGAATAAAGGTGGGATTGGAATTTGAGCTTATTATGGACAAATCTGTGACTTTTACCAGAGAGGAAGGAATCTTTGGCTTGCATGAGGGAAAAGTTAGAATGTTTCCTTTAGCCGCCTATAAACAAGATTCTTACCTCCCTTCCTGTAGCACCCTGGACTTCAGCGTAGTTTACCAGGATTGCCTGGCCGCCATTACTGAGGCCATGCAGCTTCTCGGTGCGCTGGTGATCCAATCTGGCCAACAAGTTGGAGAAACAATTGTCACGGTTTACCATTATGTTTCCGACGCAGTGAAAGAGCAGTTAGGAAGCTGGTCTTTCTTCAAAAACACTCCAGAGAAACAAGATAATTCTGACTTTGGGCAGATTTTTTCTTTCTCTCCAGAAGAGCCAATAGCCGAACTGAGTGCCGGGTTAGCCCAGCCAGGCATCTTGGTAAATGGTCTGAGCACCATCCAAATTTATCCTGGTCAGCCAGAGGGTACAGTAACGATTCATTATCAGACTGTCTCTGAGGCATTGGAAGATAACCTTTTGGTCTATTTCTGGGATAGGGTTAACCAGGAATGGGTCCCTCTGGAAAGTGTGGTAGATAAGTCTAAGCGTCAGGTTTCAGCTACCATTTCTTCCTTAGGTACTTTCACTCTGGGATTGAAAGTACCTTCAGGGAAAATCATTCTTTCTCCAACGAGTTATGATGTGGAACTGGGGACTACCCTGGCGGTGGAAATCACTTCCCAGCCTATCACTATGACAACCGGGGAATTAGTGCCTGATAGAACCCTGGTTACTGTCTCTTGCTTCAACAAATTTTCTCCTGAGGGGATGAGTTTCGGTACCATCATTACACCGGATGCTGAGCCGCAGGTGGAGGGAATTCAAATTGCGACTAAAGACGGGGTGATTAGCTTTGCCGTTTTACCGCCAGAGACAGCGGGTACCGTGGTTATCCGGGCAAGGTCTGTTGGGGGAAATGCTTCAGGAGAAACTTATTTCCGCACTCTGGCTGAAGTGGATACGGACAATGATGGACTGCCTGATTACTGGGAAAGGATATACTTTGGTGGCCCTGGTTGTAATCCTCAATCTGATGAAGACGAGGATGGATTAACCAACGAAGCTGAGTATGCCAACCAGACTCATCCTCTGAGGGCAGATACTGACTCAGATGGCATAGATGATGCCTGGGAGGTGAGCTATCATCTGAACCCCCTGGTTTATGACGGTGAGCTTGACCTGGATAGAGATGGGTATATCAACTGGGTGGAGTATCAATTTTGGTCAGACCCCCAGGATAGAAATTCAATCCCTGGTCTCCGGGGAGACCTTAATAAGGATACCCGGATAGATGTGCTGGATGCTATTCTCTGCTTGAGGCAGGTGGTGGGATTGGCCAGAAAACACCCTCTGGCTGATATAAGTGAAGATGGGGCGGTAGATGTTAAAGATGTAATCCTGCTTTTCCGCCGGTCACTCGGTTTAGATTAAAAGCAAAGCCAGACCAGCAGAAATATGCTTACCCGGTGTTTGTCTCCAGCAGTAGCCTTATTCCTCCTCACCCTTTTTGATTCGTTCCAGTAGGGTGAAGGCTTCTTTTTTTTCTAACTGAAAGAGTTTTTCCAACCAGCGCCAGGCATACTGTTCAAAGGCGAGAACTAAATCGTGGTTGGTACCGGCACTCCAAAGTATTTTCTTGTCTCCCTTCAGATTTCGGTAAACTGCGTAAACGGTACTGGCCGGTGAAGGAGTATCCGCCAGACACCCTAACATTAAGGTAGGAACCTTCACCCAACCAGCCAAATTCGCTCCGTCAAAATACCCCAGGTGTTTCTGCCTGGGGTTATCAGGAGAAAAGGGAGGAATAATTTCTTTTGGGCCAGGGTCTCTGGTTTGGTTAAGATGATTCACCAGGTCACGGTATGGGAAGTAACTATAAAAACACAGGGCACTAACCACCGCTTTGACTTCCGGGGAAAATGCCGCAGTGGCGATGGCCAGGTATCCACCCTGGGAACCGCCCACCACTGCTATTTTCTGGCGGTCAACATCCTCTCGAGAGGCAAGGTAGCGGAGTGCCTGCAAGCATCCCAAAATGACCTTGTAATAGTAGTCATCTTTGACTTCTGGAGGAAAGCCGCTGCGGAGATAAGCCAAATACCCAGGCGGTGAAGAATATTTTTCTTGATCAA
>JAMWDF010000006.1:0-13762 GCA_023818865.1 Candidatus Omnitrophota bacterium | reverse complement strand
CCGTGAATCTGAAGCATCAGGCTGACAAATCCGTGTCTGGCTTGCTCAGCAGGTATGGGCAGCCGGTTGTTTCCCGCCCCTGGCAAAACCAGCATCGCGGGGAAAGGGCCTTCACCTACCGGCACAGTTAGCCAGGCGTAAAGCCTTCTTTCTCCTGGGGATTGGAAGGAAACTTTGTAAACCTTAATTTTCTTGTATCGTCTCCCTTCCGGGTCAGGTATTTCGGGCAAAGAGGCTTCCTGCCGGTTGTACCGAGAAATTTCCTCGTCTTCCATCTCCTGAATGAACTTTTCTTCTGCTTCCAGCGGCCCACTGGCCACCTCTTCTCGCCCCTTCGCCCAGAAGAAAGCAAAGTCTGAGGGCCGAGAATCTACCAAGGTGATTTTATCTATCTCATATCCGAAAGTTGTTCTGCCTTCTTCTTTGTCCTTGGCCGTTGACCAGATAGTGAACCTCAAATCATAAAACCCAGGACGGAGTATTTCTTCTGGAATTAGAAAACGGACGCTCTGGTCCAAACAGATTTCGCCACTTTGGGAAGCCAGGGGTTGCTCTACCATATTGTGACTAAGCGACCAGGAGCAGCGCACTGGCCGGCTTTTGGGAAAGGCGAAGATTTCAATGAGGTCACCATTTTCAAACAAAAGGTCTGGCCTTACCCGAGAAAAAATAGGAATACTCCGGGTGAGGTTATTGGGGTCATAGGGTCTGGCAATGTTTCCGGTCATGGGCAACGCTCCGGTTGAAAGAAGGAAAAAAAATAAAACTTGCATTCTTGTTTTCATGGTACCTCCGTCTGGGTAGGTATATTTTACTCCAACCGATAAAGATTGCCTCACCGTTATTCCCCTATTGGATTGGCGAAAGGGGAAATCCTTTCGCCGAACTTATTGTGGATTCTTGAGAATTGTGTCTGGGACCTTGAGGAGACAAACCAGGCTTCCTGGATAGACAATGTTGCTATCTCCCTTGTCTTCTCCCCAGCCACCACCGCCCAGGTTGAAGACCAGAGCTTCCTTGGGCGCCCGAAATTCCCAAGCAGTCTTGAGATTTTCCAGCGAGACCACCCTGGCTATTAACTGACCTTTCTGGACAAAATCGCCTAAGTTCACTGCCGGAATTAGCAGCCCTTCCACCGGCGTCCTGGCTTCTATCTGCTGGTGTTGTTGGTTAAACTCATATTGAACGGCTGGTCGCACCAGTTCACCGGCCATCATCCCGGTGGCCTTGAGGAGATTAAAGATACAGGTGGCAGCCTGATTGACAATCTCAAGACGAATTCGGTTTTGGGGAGTGAGTTCATTCACCAGGTGGGCAATCCCAGCATTATAGGCCGCGGTTTCACTCAGCCCAGGTGTTTCCGGAGATTTTTGCGTGACCATATGGTAAGGGAAACCATAATCCCGAAGAAGTTTTAGCTGCTTTTTCATTCCCCAGGCTAAAGAAAGGCTTCTGTCTGTCCAGCCATGAAGGTCCAGGGAAAAATCAGCGTGTTTCCAGTAGGTATTCCAGACGACCTCTGTCACCGCCTGGGCGTAAGTGCCATCTTTTTTTTGCGGCGGCCACTTCCGATTCATATTGTAAAGTAACTGGGAAACACCGGTAGGGCGAAACCGCGGTTCTTCTATGGGAAAATCCTGTTTTCTCATCATCACCGCCACCGGATTCATCACAGGCAAGAAAACTATCCTCCCTTTAATTTTTTCTGGAGAAATAGCCCGCCAGACCTTTTCAATCGCTGCGATGCCATTGAGTTCCCGGCCATGCTGACTGGACATAATCAAGCCAAAAGGTCCGCTTCCTTTGCCTTTACACACCAACACTGGAAGTCTAACTCTTATTCCCTGAGCGTAATACTTGGTTTCCAGAAACTGCTGGATTTTTCCGGTTTGTCTCATTTTTTTCCTTTAAGCCAAATTGGCCATATTATACTCTGGTTTTCCCGAAAGTCAATCAGGCGCCCATAATAAATCTATCCGAACCTTCATAGGGGTTAACACAGTCTATTCCGCGGCTTTCATTGGAATTGCTTTTTATATTAGGCATTGCTCGCAAAGACAATCCAGTATCTCCTGACACTTAAGAGGAGGTTATGAAAATGATTGAATATATGAGCCCAAGAAAGGGAAAAGCCAGCCCACCCGCCTGATTGACAAATTTCTTAGTTGGACTAAACTTTTAATGAAAATAACCGAGAGGAGGGGGCTATGAAACTGGGGGTGTTTCTGGTACTTTTTGGGGATAAGAGTCTGGAGGAAGCGCTGGATATGGCTAAGGCAGCTGGCGTGGACGCAGTGGAAATTGGTTCTGGCAACTACCCGGGTAATGCTCATTGCCAGCCAGAAGAGTTACTAAAAGATGAGGAGAAACTAAAGAAGTTCAAGCAGGCAGTGGAGAAAAGAGGGCTGGAGATTTCTGCTCTTTCTTGCCATGGAAATCCACTCCACCCTGACCCAAAAGTGGCCGAAGCTCACCGCCAGGCGCAGCGACAGACAATCCTTTTAGCGGAAAAACTTGGCCTAGGCCGGATTATCACTTTCTCTGGTTGCCCTGGGGATAGTGAGCAGGCCAAATCGCCTAACTGGGTAACCTGTCCCTGGCCAACTGATTTTTCTGATGTATTGAAGTGGCAATGGGAGAAAAAAGTCATCCCTTACTGGAGGGAAGAAGTGGAGTTTGCCAGAAAACATAATATTAAGCAGATTTGTCTGGAAATGCATCCGGGCTTTGTCGTCTATAACCCGGAAAGCTTGATGAAACTCCGAGAAGCAGCTGGAGAAGAAGTCGGCGCCAACTTTGATCCCAGCCATCTTTTCTGGCAGGGCATTGACCCGATTGCCGCCATTAGATATTTGGGTGCGGCGATTTACCATGTCCATGCTAAAGACTGCCGGATTAATCCCTATCAGACCAGCCTGAACGGGGTGCTGGATACCAAGTCCTATCTGGATGAGTTCCATCGTTCCTGGATTTTCCGTACGGTTGGCTACGGCCACGGTCTGGATTTCTGGAATGATTTTGTCTCCACCTTGAGGCTGGTGGGTTATGATGGAGTGCTAAGTATTGAACATGAGGATAGTCTGATGAGCACCGCTGAAGGACTGGCTAAGGCGGTAAAATTGTTAAAACAAGTCCTTATCCAGGAGCCGAAGCCCAAAGCCTGGTGGACCTAAACTCCACCAATGAGAAACAAGAAATTAAGGGTACTGGTGGCTGGTTCTGGTGGCCAAGGGATACTGACCCTGGGTAGGTTGCTGGCTTATGCCGCTATCCACCGGCAGTGGTCAGTTTCTTGTCTGCCTACTTATGGCGCGGAGATGAGAGGGGGTTATGTTTACTGTCTTATTGTAATTAGCGGTAACCGAGGGATTTTTTCGCCGGTCAGCGGCCAGGTAGATATTGGCCTGTTTATGCATGAAAGGATGCTCCGGCTGCTGCGACAAAATGTGAAACCTGAAGGGACATTGCTGCTCAACTCTTCTTTGATCCAGGGGGAACAGGAGTTAACTTTTAAGAAACTATTCATCCCAGCAAGTGAGATGGCTGAGTCCCTGGGCAATCTTCAGGTAGCGAATATGGTTATGGGCGGAGCGCTAGGTTGCTTGATTAGCCAGATGTTTTTGCCGCTGGAGATGGCCGACCTTATCTCTGGGATAGAACAGGCAGTCGGCAAGAAAGAAGCCAGAGAGACTAGCGAAAAGGCTCTTTGGGCTGGTTGGCGATGGGCGGAGGAAAAATGGAAGAGTTGAAGGTAAGACTGGAAAGAAAAGGGCCTTTCACCTGGTTTATTCCCCGGCAGGCTGGGATGAATGTGCCAGGTATCCTTTATGTTTCCGAGAAACTCCTGGAGAAGGCTTTGAGTGATAACGCTGTACTGCAGGTGGCCAATGTTGCCCGGCTGCCAGGGATTGTCAAAGCGAGCCTGGCGATGCCTGATGTTCACTGGGGATACGGCGCTCCGATTGGCGGAGTAGGCGCTTTTGACGGAAGAACCGGAGTGATTGTCCCAGGTTTTGTTGGTTATGACATCAACTGCGGCGTGAGACTCCTGAAAACCAATCTTTCAGCCAAGGAAGTTAGACCTAAGTTAGAGGTTTTGTTGAACAACCTTTTCCAGGTAGTTCCTTCCGGAGTGGGTTCCACCGGACAGCTCCGGCTGAAAAAGAAAGTCTTGGAAGAGGTGGTAAGCAAAGGGGCCAGATGGGCAGTGGAGCAGGGGTATGGCTCGCCTTCTGACCTGGAAAATATTGAGGAAAATGGTTGTCTGGCTGGCGCCAACCCGGAAAGCCTTAGTCAGCGAGCAGTGGAAAGAGGGCTGGAACAGCTGGAAACCCTGGGCTCAGGCAATCACTTCCTGGAGATTCAGCAGGTAGAAGAGGTTTACGATGAGGCCACAGCCAAACTTTTCAGGCTCTTTTCAGGTCAAATTACTGTTATGGTTCACACCGGCAGCCGAGGCTTAGGTTATCAGGTCTGCGATGATTACTTAGCCCAGTTTGGCAAGGTGATGGCTAAGTACGGAATAACTGTGCCTGACCGGCAATTAGCCTGCGCACCGGTGGATTCTTATGAAGGCAAAAGGTACTTCCAAGCAATGAAGTGTGCCGCTAACTATGCTTTTGCCAACAGACAGATCATCAGCCATCTGGTTCGGGAGACAGTGAAGAGAACCTTTGCCTTAACTGACGCTGAAGCAGCCATTGGAGTGGTTTATGATGTCGCCCACAACATCTGTAAACTGGAAACCCACCTGGTAGAAGGAAAAGAATGCCAGCTTTATGTTCACCGGAAAGGCGCCACCAGAGCCTTTCCAGCCGGTCATCCGGAGATACCGGCCGCTTACCGGACGGTTGGCCAACCAGTAATCATCCCGGGAACAATGGGGACCTCATCTTATGTGCTGGTAGGCACGGAAAAAGCCTTGGCTGAAACCTGGGGAAGTACCTGCCACGGGGCTGGAAGAATGATGTCCCGGCATGAAGCCATCAGGCAAAGCCGGGGTCGGTCAATCGCCGATGAACTGGCCAGCCAGGGAATTTTAGTCAGGGCCGCCAGCCGGTCTGGTCTGGCTGAAGAGATGCCAAAGGCTTATAAGGATGTGGACGAAGTGGTAGCGGTGGTGGAAGGAGCCGGTCTTTCCCGAAAAGTAGCCCGGATGACACCTTTGGCGGTGATGAAAGGGTAAGCCGTTTTTAATATTTCCCTTTTACCTGGGATTTTTAAGGTTCAAGAGTCACCATCAGATCGGTCAGGTCCAGGTAAGGAATAAGGCCGCTGGAAAGAAGCCTTCCCTGGCTCAAGGAAAAAGAACCAAACCATTCTTCAGGGATTTTAATAGTGGCTATTGGCTGGCCAGCAAAAAGAAAACCTGTTTCTTTCTCCCGGTCAACCACCCCTATTTCCACCCACTGGCCTGGCCTTGACTTACCCAGGAAAATTGGTTTTGTTTTTCCTTCGGTTGGCTCCAAAAGAAAAATTTTTTCTTTGGCTTTCACCTTAGAGGCCTCGGTTAGGTACCAGAAGATTCCTTCCCCTTCTTTCTGGCAGGAAAGGACAGCCAAGAGACTTTTTCCTTCAATCCCCTTTTCTTTGTTTTCTGGCACCGCCCGCCACTGAATAACTAAGATTGGACTGGGTGACTGGGTTGGCAAATTTTCTCCTGAAATTTCCGGCAGACGCAACCGGAAAGAAAACCGGTAATGGCCTTCCAGGATTTTCCAGTCATCCCGAAAGGAAAGGCTGACAGTGTGTTTTCTGGCCGGCATCCTCCAGAATCCTTTTGCTGGTTGGTCTTCTCTGGGGAGAAACTCCGGGGAAAGGGTTTTTCCTCGTCTATCTTCAAGGCTGGTAATAACGAGATCATAGTAAACCGGGATGGCCAGCGCGAAGTCTTCCAGCAGACATTGGCCAGCACTGGCCAAAGGTTTAAGAACCTCTGCTTTACCTGCTACCAGAAACATCCGGGTAGAGAGATTCTCCGGCATAGTTACTTCAAAACTTCCGTTTTTCCCAGAAATAAACTCTCTGGTTTCAATATCTAACATTCCTGACATCCCTGGCCAGATAACGATTGTCTTAACTGCTTCTGGCCGGCAATAGCTCTGGAGAAGAAGCAACCCGGTGGGTTCTTTACTTTCTTTTCTCTTGAGAGCCATCCATTTGACCCGATCGTCAGAGACTCTTAATGGGGAGGAAGACTGCCAGTAGTTATATTCTTCCACTTTCTCTAACTGGCCATAGCCGAACTCGGTGAGGAGGCGCTCATAGGCTGAGGCTAATCTGGCTGAAGTCATATACATCGCGCCAGGCCGGATATCGTGAATTCTTCTCATCGCCCAGTCCCGGAGAAGAATTGCTGGCGTATATTCCCCAGCCTGATGCCGACCATGCCCACTTACAAAGTCTAACGCCAAAGGGATAACTCCCGGCTGCCGGCCAAAAGTGACACTTCTGGTGTAGTCAGGTGGCCAGGGAAGTTGATACCCCTGTTTTTGGGCAGCTTTTCTCTCAGCCGCGGCCTGCCTCTTTTTCATGCTTTCTGTCAGAAGGCGGTGTGGACCAAGAGAAGGAAACTTTCTTACCCCCAATTCTACTTCTGCTGGGACCTTTTCTGGGTCTTCGGTGTAAGACCGCTGCTCTAAGTCCAGAGTGGCGGTAGCCCAAACATTAAATGGCAGGGTCTGGGTGTTGGTGATATGGAGTGTAAAGTCAATCGGATACTCTACCCCGCTGGCCTTCCATGACTGAAGGAGTTTGTAAATCCGGCGGTAATACTCTCGCTGACCGAAAAGGCTAATTCCGTAGCGTAAAGTGCCATCCGGAGAACGGTAGGCCGGTCCGAACCGGTAGTTGTAGCACCGTTTGGGATTAGTGTTGTCAAAGTAGAGACTTATCCCTCTTTTCATCCATTCATTAGCCATATAAAGGGCAAACTGGTGGTAACTGGGTGAAAATACTCCCCAGTTGGCTGGTTTCTGCTGGAAACGGTTAAATTCGGCGCTGGCCCATTCATCCTGAAAAATTTCCCATTCTGGTAAAAGCGGGTCGGTGGCATGCTCTTCAAAATAGATACCGCTACCGGTTCGTCCCTGCTCAGCTGCCCGCTGGGCAAAGTGTTTGGTGAGCCACAACCAGTCAGTAGAACCATGAATCTTCCTTCCCGGCCAGCGGGTCTGGATTTCCTGGTACTTCTGCTGGAAGAAGGCTTCATCTTCTTCGGTGTATTTGCTCCTCCGCCTAATTTCCTGGATCTTGTCAACGATACTCCAGTCATAGTTGTCCGGGTACTTGCTGGAACACTCCCAGCCTCCCCAGCAGACAACCGGTCCGACTCCGCTGGCAAACGGTCGCGTACGAAACTCCTTTTCCATAGGCTTGCCAGGACTAGCCATCAAGCCAAAGACAATTTTCCGAGGAGTTTTCAATTCCACCGGTTTTTGAACGATTTCCACTTTTATTACCACCCGGCCTTTCTCCCGGCAAACTTGTTGGATTGGGGTACAATAATCTGTCTGGAAACCTTCTTCGTTTTCCATAAAGAAAGCCAGTCCCCGGTATTCAGCCCCTAACCAGATATAAGGCACAAAAGGTCGGTGGTCCCAGGCAGCCGGTCCACCATGGTGTCTGGTGTCTGCGGAAGTCCAGATGACTCCATCGTCTGGACCTGGTTGAACCACCTTCCAGCGGATTGGCACCCAGCCATCCCATTTTTCCCAGTACCACTGAATTTTCCCGCCCTTAGGGGTTTTGCCGGCATAGTTAAACCGCACTCCATGGTCAGCGATAAAGTGGAAAAGCGGTACTTCTTCATCCCGGAGAGGAATTTCTATCCAGAGCCGGTCAATTTTCTTGTTTTCCTTTCCAGGCAGTAGGCTCATCTCCACCCGGGCACAGCCGTCTTCGTTAATGACAGTCTTGCTTTTTACCTCCAGAACCGGACTGGAGACGCTCCCATAAAAAACTGCTTCGTCTGGATATTCTGCCTGTCCGGAAACAACCCCGTTCTTCCAGGAAATTGGCTTGCTTTCAGCTAGGCCGACAAGTTTGATTGGTCCGGCCAGGAGTTCCCGATCAAGGCTGATGACACTGTCAAAGCAACCAAAGCCATTTACCTGATACTCCCGGTCAACCACCCTCACCAAACGCTTTTCTATTACCTGAACTGGGGTAAAAGGCGGATACACCTGATGAGTCAGCCCATAATTAGTTTGCTCAAAAGGGAAATGGATACGTTTGAAAGTCTTGGGAGAACGATAATGGTACTGACCAATTTCGTATTCTACTGCGTACTGCCCATCAGGGAAATCAGGAACAGCAAAAACCTCCTGACCCCGGCCGGACTTGTCCAGCTGGACCCGGCCAGTAGCCATCAACTTTCCCCCGGCTAACGCTATTACCCGAACAATCACTTCTTTCAAACTTTCTTCCGGTTTGAGCCCGGCTTTTTCTTTCAGTTCCGGGGTCAATTCCACGGCTACTTCCATCTGGTTTCGGGAAGGGTAATAAGCAAAAGGTAACTGGTTAGCCAAAAGACTGATTTTCTTGCTACCCAAGCCATACCTTGACCAGAAATAGGTCTGTAAACCGGCTATCTCTTCCTCAGTTAAAGCCCGGTTATAAGCCAATGCAGTCAACACCTCCCCGCTGAAGCTCCAGGTCCGCCTGGTTTCTACTCCTACCGCAAAAGGAAAACTAGAGGCTAAAGGCTCACTTCTTTTGGCCTGCCCTACCACCAGTCCATTCTCAAAAAGAGTGACTGTTTGGTTCATCGGGTCATACCGGACCGCCATCAGGCTAAAACCCTTGCCAAAGATATTTCCTGCGGAGGAACTTAAAGGTGGACTGTCTGCCCCAAGATTGGTAGTTAACACGGTTCGCTGGTAAGAGGCAGAGCCAGATAGCCACATAGTTAAAGAACCTTCAGTTTTGTATTGAGCGCCATAACCTAAGAGAAACCCGATCCCTACTGGTTCGGTCACCCTGGCTAAGATAACTAAAGTGAGACCCTGCTCTGGTTTGATGGGTACAGGTTGGCTTAAGACTCCAGGTGGTCGGTGCTGGCAGGCAGTGAACTTGACTGCCGGGAAATCACCGATGGCTGCTGGGATTAACTTCAGCGGTTTTTCTGTCGGCGAAAGCGCAGTGAACACCAGCTTCTGGCTAGAATCTAACCAGGAAGTAACTATTCCCGAAGCATCGGTTTTCACCCCAAAGTCACTTTGGAGCCAGAAAATTAGGTTTCCTATCCGGGTAGGTTCCACCGATAAGGTAGGCAGGTTGGTGTCTTCCCGGAAAAACTCTCCCTGTTGTTCAGGGAATAAAAAAGAAGAAAAGCAAACCAAACTGGCAATCACTAAAAAGGAAAAAATCTTTATTTTCGCCTTCCCTCCCAGAAAATAATGCCTTCGGTTCATTTGCTTACTGAAAGGCTATCTATCTCCACATAAAAATTGTCTGTTAATTCTCGGCTGCCGTGCCAGCCAAAACCAGTGCCTTCTTCTGGTGTCTCTTCCCAGCTAATTACTTCCTTGCCCTCAACGGAAAGAGTGGTCTTCTTGCCCCGGAGGCTGACTGTTACCTGGTAAATTCCAGGGTTTAGGGCGACGATGGCTTCAGAGGTGGTTTTCTGAAATTTTTCTTTGCCTGATTGGACCCAACGGTTTACTCCCAGGGTGGATTTCTCTGGAATCACGAAAAATTCTAGCCATTGTCCTTCGGCAAGAAAAGTTTGACTTACCCCTTTCTCTGACCAGTCTGGATTTTTCCCCCGACAAACAAAAGCAAAAATCGGCATTTTTCTCTCCGGCATCGCGGAAAGTTTAAACTGAAAACTGATAGAGACATCCTTCCAACTAGCTTGGGGCCAGACTTCTGCCCGGGCATTTCTCACCAGAGCCATAAATTTGCCTGCTGGTCCTTTTCTGATTTCTGTTCCGTTTAACTGGCTCCAGCGGAGAGAAAAACCGTCTTCAAAATCTTCTTGCCATAGCCGCCCAAGGGGAAGATAAGGATAGCCTAAACCGAGAATTTTAATCTCATAAGGGACTTGGAGATTAACTGTGAATGACCCATTCTCCGCTGCAGCCAAAACTTCCCCTGTTTCCAGGTTGATAACAGCCCCTTTAGGCTGAAAGCCAATCACTTGGTAATCTAGCTGGATATTGAGTGGCTCTCCAGTTTGCCTGGACCAGGACTGAAGGAGCAAGAACAACCGTTTATCTCTTTGCCTGGCCAAAAGTAGCCACTTCACTTTTTCCTGGTTTAATCTGACAGCCGACTTTTCCTGCCAGTAGTTGAAGACTTTCACTTCTGGAGTGTCGTAACCAAAATTTAACAGGGCGCTTTCCAGCTTGGTCACCGGGAACCTATAGGTCTGGCTGGCAGGAATTTCATGGACTCGGCGCATTCCCCATTCTCTTTTAAGACAGTAAATAGAGTTCTCTGGCTGTGCCTGGTTATCCATCTCTTCCCGGGGAATAAGAGAAGAATTCAGATTCAGGTGTTCCCAACGGAAAAGTCCGTGGCAGAGAGCCGGGTAATTCCCTACCTGCCGACCCATACTTTGGGCCTGAAGGTACTCTGGCGGAAAAGGTTCATTGCTCTGGTGGTATTCCGGGAAAGCCTGGCCAAACCGCCTGGCATCAAACTCGTTGTCAAAAGAAGTGGTACACCAGGAAAGGATAGGCAGAAGATTGGCGTTGGTCATATGGTGGAGGAAAAGAAGTTTTTCTCCCCGTTTTTGGCGCCAGTGGTGCAATAAATTCCAAATTCTTTTCGTATACTCTCGTTGGTTCCACAGCGTGAGACCTGGCTGAATTGAGCCATCTTCACAAACATAGGCGGCTGAGGTCAAAGGGTTGGTGGCCGTGGTGAGATAAGTATTATCCCAGTAAAGTCCCACCCCGCGTTTCAACCACTCATTGGCATAATAAGCGCCATAATCCCGGTAACTGGCTATGAAGTTGACCCGGTAGCCAGCGCCTACCTGGCGACCTTTTCGGAAGATGCTCTCATCCGGCCAGGTCTGTCCTGGTGGGAGAAGCTCTCGGCTCCATTCATTCTTATAGACATGCCATTCTAAGCGATAGGTAGGGGCCGCCATCTCTTCAAAATAGGTCAAAGTTGGCCTGGCTGGCCGGCGAGCAAATGTAAGGACACTGGTTACCCAGTCCCCCACGCCGAAAACCGGAGGAATGTCATGTTTTTGCTGATACTCCCGGAACCAGTCAGCCTTGTCCTTTCCAGTAAGTTGCGATTCAATGATTTTGTCCACTACTTCCCACCGGTCTTGAAAAGGAAACTTATCCGCGCATTGGAGTCCTCCCCAGGGTATAACAGGCAGCCCACCCCCCCTGGCGCCAGTTCGCCAGTCTTCCGGCATTGGTTTGGTAGGCGAAGCCTGCAAGCCAAAAACGAGTTGTCGGTTTTCCTCAAGGGCTACCGGGATGTTAACCAAATTTACCTTAAGAACAATTTTTTCTCCTTCTCGCCAGATTTCTTGTAGGGGCTTGTCACTCAACCCTTTCTCCGTAATCCAGCCCCGGTCGTTCTCAGCAAACCAGGCAATTCCCCGCTCTATACCGCCTACCCAGACGTAGCCGGCGAAGGCATTGCGCCAGGGCTCTTTTCTTCTTGATTTCCAGACGAGTCCCTGACCAACTGGGATTTTACCGGAATAGTTGCGCCGGATACTGCCGGTATCTTCGTGCATCAGCCTAGCAACCTTCTCCTTGACTGGAATTTCCAACCAGAGTCTTGTAATCTTTTCCCGGTTAGTACCTGGTTTTAGAGTAAGAGTCACTTTCATCATCCCGTCAACTTCTATTTCTGAAAGGCTTTCCAGGCTCAAGGCTGGACTACTCACATTTGCTTGGTAGACAACCAGATGGGGCTGAATGCTGACAAACCGACCATTTCCCTCCTGCCAGTTTCCTTCTCCCTTTTCCGTAAGGTAGCGTAACTTGATGGGAGCCGCCAGTATCTCTTCACCCAGGCTGACCACTGAATCCCAGAGACCAAAATTGTTCATTTCATACTGGCGCAAGACCAGAGAGATTTTCTGGCCTGATATCCGGAGAGGCTGGAAAGGCGGAAAGATTTCGTTGGTCAGACCCAGATTGTTTCCTTCCCAAGGGAATTTTTCCACCAGGAAACTGACCGGAGAGGAAGAAATCTTCTTTCCTTCCAGCGAAGAGGAAGCGGTCAGTTGATAGGTCCCTGCTGGCAGGTCAGGCGTTTTCAGGCTTTCTATTTTCTCAGTGAAATCACGCTCAACAACTAAGATTTTTCCTCCCTGCTTATCAGTTAGCTCTAAGGTGATTCTTTCAGGAAGTTTCTGACCGAAAGAAGGTTTCACCTGATAGTAAATCAAATGGTGGCCAGGCAGGTACCAGGCGCTGAGAACCACCGGGGCAAGCAGCTCAGTTCTGACCATTTTTTCCGGGGCCACATACTGATAATGCCGGTTGGCAACCTGAGAAGCAGAAAGGCATTCTTGGTAGAGGCAGAGTTCATCAATTAAGAAAGCCGGGGAAAACCTTAAATCACTCAGGCTTTCTCTTTTCCCAGGGATAAACAGCCGGTTTTCTCCCTGGCTGACTAACTGACCGTCAACATAAAGGCTGATATAATCAGCCTCCCAGGTTAAAACTACCTGGTACCAGCGGCCAGGATGAATCTCTATGCCAGTGGTGTCAGAATGCATCCTCAACTTGCCTTCCTGGTCCTGGAAATAGAAAGATAATGGTTTGAAACCCCGGGAGGTGTTGAAAAAATATAGGGAAAGGCCAGAACCCGAAAAAACGCCGATGTTCCCATCTGAAACATTGTTAACTCCAAAAGGTTTCATCCAGAATTCCACACTTCCCTGGCGCCAGTCAGCCAAAGGAACACCAGAAATCTGGAACTTACCCAGAGCTGCCTTTCCTTTTAATCCAGAAAGAAATTGGCCTTGAAAACTGATTTTGAACCGGTCAACAAAGGCAGGATCTCGAGCCTGGAGGGCCTCATTGACTACTGGCTCTAAGTTACCATCAAGAGGAAAAATAAGTAAAGCCTGGCTTTCTTCTGAAGAAATCGGTGGCCATCCTTCTCTGGCGATTTTCTTTATCCACTCAGGTTCCTCTGGGGGCCAAAAGCAGGCAATCCTGGTGTGAATTCTTACCGAATCTATCTTCCCGCAAAAGTAATTGCCAGAATCATTTCCTCCGACAAGAACTTCAGCTGATACTTTTTCTCTGAGTCCTGGGTTAGAACCAGGCCCTCTGGCTACCTGTTTGCCATTCAAAAAAATCCCATCCCAACCTCGCGAAAGATGGCCGCCGCAGCTCACCCCAGCAAGATGAAACCATTCGCCAGGAGAGATACTCTGGGCAGGAGATTGAAGGGTTATCGGTCGGCTGCTGCCGGTCACCTGCCAGATAATCCGACCAGCACTATCTATTCGCAGAGAAAAACCGTTGGCTGTGTTTTTCTGGTCAGATTTGAAAAGCACCAGGAATTCTTTCCCTTCTTCTGGTGATTTGAACACATTCAGCAAATTTGGAGAAATACATTTAATAATTGCTTTTCCATTTAATTTTAACACAATAAAGGCATTTGACAGAGATGGGAAAAAATTAAATTTTGAAATAATTGATTAAAATGAGGAAGCCTTTGGTTTTAATTATAATGGATGGCTGGGGGATTGCCCCTCCTGGAAATGGTAATGCAATCTACCTAGCAAAAACACCAAATTACGATTTTTATTCAAAAAATTTTCCCT
>JAMWDF010000134.1 GCA_023818865.1 Candidatus Omnitrophota bacterium | reverse complement strand
TTGACTATATAAATGCTCATGGAACCTCCACCCCTCTCAATGACCGAAGTGAAACCCGGGCAATAAAAAAAGTCTTTGGGCAACATTCTTATAGGATTCCTATTAGTTCAATTAAATCGATGACGGGGCACTTGTTGGGAGCGGCTGGGGCCGTAGAGTTTGTGGCAACGGTTCTTTCAGTTGAGACGGGAATGATACCGCCAACAATTAACTATGAATTCCCTGATCCGGAGTGTGACCTGGATTACGTTCCTAATCAAGCTCGGTCTTGGTCAATAAAGGTGGCTATTTCCAATTCATTTGGTTTCGGTGGCCACAATGCTACCCTTGTTGCAAAGAGGTATCGCCAGTAGACAGAGGGAGGGAAAGTGAACTATTTTTTGTCTGAAGAACAAATAATGATTAAGAATTTGGCTCGCCAGATTGCTGAGGAGAAAATTGCTCCTGTAAGAGCGCATTATGACGAAACTGGAGAGTTTCCTTGGGATATCGTCAAATATCTTGCTGAATCCGATTTATGCGGAGTTTACATCCCGGTGGAGTACGGAGGGATGGGATACGGGGTTTTTGAAATGTGTTTAGTCGTTGAGGAACTGAGTAGGGTCTGCGGCGGAATTGCTCTTGCCTTTGCTGGGACAGGTTTAGGCACTTTTCCAATTCTTCTTTTCGGGAATGAGGACCAAAAGAAGAAATACCTTCCTCCCATTGCCCGGGGCGAAAAATTAGCGGCTTTTGCGGTGACCGAGGCGGACGCTGGCAGTGATATTACTCAATTGAGGACGACCGCAAAGAAGGATGGGGAGTATTATGTTCTTGATGGTACTAAACAATGGATTACTAATGGAGGAGAGGCAGATGTTTATACAGTCATAGCTTCCACTGACCGAAACAAGGGACCGCGCGGAGCAACGGCGTTTATTTTAGAAAAAGGTATGCCCGGGTTTTCGTTTGGGAAAAAGGAAAATAAATTGGGTATCAGAGCCTCAGCTACGAGAGAACTTATTTTCCAGAACTGTCGCGTTCATCGGTCTCAGATACTCGGTCGGGAAGGAATGGGTTTTCTGATTACCATCAAGAATTTTGATACCAGTCGCCCGGGAGTGGCGGCCCAAGCCTTGGGAATTGCCCAAGGGGCTTTTGAGGCGGCGTTGTCGTATGCTCACCAGAGATACCAATTTGGACAGCGCATCAGTTCCTTTCAAGCAGTTCAGCATCTCCTGGCTGATATGGCTACTCAGATTGAAGCCGCCAGGGGGCTTGTTTATCAAGCAGCTAGAATGATTGACGCAGGAGAAAAAGAAGTTAGCCTAATTTCTTCCATGGCTAAATTGTTTGCTTCTGATGTTGCTATGAAAGTGACCACTGATGCCATTCAGATATTTGGCGGTTACGGATATATGAAAGAATATCCTGTAGAAAAGATGTTCCGAGACGCCAAGATTACCCAGATTTATGAAGGAACCAATCAAATTCAGCGAAATGTCATTGCGCTTGAATTGATCAAGAGTCTTAAGAAATCACCTAGCGAAAAGTGAATTTTGGCGGAATGACTGGTAGAGAGATTATCTATCAAAACTCCTCCGCAGTCAGAATAGACAAATATCTAGCTTTAGTCTTGAAAAAGTCGCGCCATCAAATCCAACAAGTTCTGGAAAAAGGGTTGTGCTTAGTTAATGATAAGCCGGTCAAGGCTGGTTTCCGGCTTAAACCTGGGGCAAAAATTTTCCTCCAAGAAGAAGTAGAGGAAGATTCTTCCAGAGAAAATGGTGAAAAGAAAGAACTGGAGATTATATATGAGGACGAAGCCATTATCGTAGTTAGTAAACCGGCGGGCTTGTTGACCCATGCTTATCCGAATAGTGAGCCAGACAGCGTTATTAGTCGGGTTGCGGCCAAACACTCGGTTTGCCCTGTCGGAGGACCATGGCGGCCTGGCGTGGTCCACCGGCTGGATCGGTACACTTCAGGAGTATTGGTGATAGCCAGAACCGAATTAGCTTACTCTGAGTTGGTTACTCAGTTCAAGAATCACCAGGTGGACAAGAGTTACCTGGCTGTGGTGAGAGGTATCTTCGCTCCGGGAGACCAAACTTTTGAGCTTGGCCTGATGCCTAGAAGAAAACAACCTAACACCATGCATGTCCGGTTTCTCACCGGCAAGATGGCAATTACCCGAGCCAAATTACTGCGGAGTTTCAAAGGGGAATCACTTCTTGAGATATCTCCAATAACTGGTCGTACCCATCAAATCAGAGTAACTTTGTCCTATTTTGGTTACCCTATTCTGGGGGACAGGAAGTATGGTTGCGAAAGTTCCCTAATCGGACGACCCGCATTACATGCGTGGCGGCTATGTCTACTTCACCCAGTGACCGGGGAGAGGAAAAAGTTTGTAGCGCCTTTACCCGATGATTTCAAGAATCTGCTTCACTCTTTGAAAGAAGAGTAAAAAGCTGTGGCTGGGATTGACAAATAGGAAGGATAATCTTAAAATAAGGCAAAATGCGGGAATAACTCAGCGGTAGAGTGCGACCTTGCCAAGGTCGAAGTCGGGGGTTCGAATCCCCTTTCCCGCTCTAAGTGAGACAGCGGGTAAGGTTTTGAAGAAAGAGTCTTCTTGACAGGGGTTTTTTTTGTGATAAGATATTGGGGTGAAAAATGCTGCTGTGGCTCAGCGGTAGAGCACGTCCTTGGTAAGGACGGGGTCATGGGTTCGACTCCCATCAGCAGCTGAAAACAGTCTTTCAAAGCAACCGGCTATTCCTGAGAAAGATTACAGGGGGGCGAGAGATGGCGAAGGAGAAATTTGTTCGGAGCAAGCCGCATGTAAACGTAGGGACGATAGGGCATGTAGATCATGGGAAGACGACGTTGACGAGTGCGATCACTCTGGTGTTATCAAAAGCAGGGAAGGCGGAATACATGAAGTATGAAGAGATAGACAAGGCGCCGGAGGAGAAGGAGCGGGGATTGACGATTAACATAGCGCACATAGAGTATGAGACAGAGAAGAGGCACTATGCGCATATAGACTGTCCTGGGCATGCGGACTATATAAAGAACATGATTACTGGGGCGGCGCAGATGGACGGGGCGATATTGGTAGTGAGTGCGCCAGATGGGCCGATGCCGCAGACGCGGGAGCACATTTTGTTAGCGCGGCAGGTAGGGGTACCGGCGATAGTGGTATTTATGAACAAGATGGACATGGCTGGGGACAAGGAGTTGGTGGAGTTAGTGGAGTTAGAGATACGGGAATTATTGAGCAAGTATGAATTTCCTGGGGAGGAGATACCGATAATCAAGGGGAGTGCATTAGAGGCGTTAAGTGCGGAGAGTTATGGGCGGGAGAACGAGAAGGTGAAGGCGATTTGGGAATTACTTGATGCGATAGACAGTTACATACCGACGCCGCCGCGGCCGGTAGACCAGCCATTTTTGATGGCGGTGGAGGATGTATTTTCGATTACTGGGCGGGGGACTGTAGCGACTGGGCGGATAGAGCGAGGGAAGGTAAGGGTGAATGACACGGTGGAGCTGATAGGGTTATCGCATGAAGTGAAGGGGACGGTAGTTACCGGGGTAGAGATGTTCCGGAAGTTACTTGATGAAGGGGTAGCTGGAGATAATGTAGGGATTTTGTTACGAGGGATAGAGAAGGACGAAGTAGAGCGGGGGATGGTGATAGCGGCGCCGAAGAGTATCACGCCGCACACCCATTTTAAGGCTCAGGTATACGTATTAAAGAAGGAGGAAGGGGGAAGACACACGCCGTTTTTCAGTGGATATCGGCCACAATTTTACATGCGGACGACAGATATAACTGGGCAGATAACGTTACCCAGTGGGGTAGAGATGGTGATGCCTGGAGATAACATAGAGATGGAGGTAAAACTTATCTATCCGGTGGCTTTGGAGAAAGGACAACGGTTTGCCATCAGAGAGGGAGGACGAACTGTTGGGGCTGGAGCCATTACGGAAATTATTGAGTAGGAATCGAAGTGGGGATGAATCATGCGAGAAATTGTTAGTTTGGTATGCACTGAGTGCGGGGCGAGAAACTACGTAACCACCAAAAATAAGAAGAGAAACAAGGAAAAGATAGAGCTGCGGAAGTTCTGTCCACAGTGTAAGCAACACAAGTTGCATAAAGAGAAGTAGGCTAAATGGATGGAGGCCTGTAGCTCTAACGGCAGAGCAACGGACTCCAAATCCGTGGGTTGGAGGTTCAAATCCTCCCAGGCCTGCTTGAAAATCCTGGGGGTAAAGCGCGAAGTATGAGAATATCGGTTCTTAAAGAAAAAGTTCGGCTGTATCTAAACGATGTTCGCCTGGAACTAAGTAAGGTATCCTGGCCCACCAGGCAACAACTTAAGCTGACGACCATCATCGTGATTGTTTTTATGATTGTCGCTGGAGTTTACATCGGTTTGATTGACGTTATCTTTTCAAAAGTTATCAGTTTAATTATCAGGTGAAATATGGACCATTGGTATATTCTTCATGTTCGGACTGGTTACGAGGAAAAGGTTAAGAAATTGCTGGAGAACAACCTCAATCGGGAAACGTGTCGGGTCAAGCAGATAATTGTACCTACAGAAAATGTGGCAGAGATATCCCATGGAGAGCGAACCATAAAGAAGCGGAAGTACTGGCCAGGATACATCCTTATTCAATTAGATTCGGAAGCGGAAAATGATAGCGTTTGGCATGCTATCAGAACGACTCCGGGAGTATTGAGTTTCTTGGGGGCTGGGGAAACACCGGTGCCTTTATCGGAAGAGGAAGTGCAGAAAATCATAGCCGAGCTGGCTGACCGGGAGAAAAAACCAACGCCGCGGGTGGAATTCAAACCTGGAGATAAAGTCGAAATTGTTGACGGGCCATTTATCAATTTTAGTGGAATAGTTGAAGAAGTTTATCCGGAGAGAGAACGACTGAAAGTTAGTGTTTCCATTTTTGGTCGGGCGACACTTTTAGAATTGAACTACTGGCAAGCAGAAAAGGTCTGAAGGTCAATAAATTTTTGGTGGCAAAGCGCGGGGACTTTTTTGTCCGCAGTTATTTAGAGAGGTTCAGGGAGGGGTTATGCCAGAAAAAAAGAATGTCAAAGCGGTGGTTAAGCTGCAGATACCCGCCGGGCAAGCTACCCCGGCTCCTCCGGTTGGTCCAGCCCTGGGACAACACGGGGTGAACATAATGGAGTTTTGTAAAGCCTTTAATGCGGCCACCAAGGGAAAAGAAGGAATGGTTATTCCGGTGGTCTTAAGAGTTTATGAGGATAGAACTTTTGACTTTATTACAAAAACACCCCCAGCCGCGGTGCTTCTAAAAAAGGCAGCAGGCATAGTTAAGGGTTCCGGTGTGCCCAACAAAGAAAAGGTTGGTCGGGTAACTAGGAAACAGATAGAAGAAATTGCTAGAGTGAAGATAGCTGACCTTAACACTTCGGACGTTCAGCAGGCAATGAAAATTATAGAAGGTTCAGCCAGGAGTATGGGGCTGGAAATTATTGATTAGGAGGAGAAGTGAAAAAATTGTCCAAACGCTATCGGACCGTAAGAGATAAGATAGAAAAGGGTAAAATTTACTCGATAGAAAAGGCTGTTGAAATTCTCAAAGAATTGCATTCAGCCAAATTTGACGAAACAGTCGAACTCTGTCTGCGCCTGGGCGTAGATACCAAGAAAACGCAACAGCCAGTGAGGGGAGCAGTAGTTTTACCCCATGGTAGTGGGAGAAAGGTGAGGGTACTAGTCATGGCTCAAGGAGAGGCAGTAGAAAAAGCACGGCAGGCAGGCGCTGATTTTGTTGGCGGTCAGGAACTGGTTGATAAGATTAAATCTGGGTGGCTAGATTTTGATGCGGTGGTAGCCACTCCTGACATGATGAAGATGGTTGCTCCCTTGGGAAAGGTTCTTGGACCAAGGGGATTAATGCCCAGTCCCAAAACAGGAACAGTGACATTTGATGTTGATCAAATAACCAGCCAGTTGAAAAAAGGACGGACAGAGTTCAGAATGGACAAGGATGGAAATGTTCATATTCCAGTGGGGAAAATTTCGTTTTCTCCCGAGAAACTGGTGGAAAATATACAGGCGGCTATCCGCGCTGTTGAAGAGAGCAAACCTTCTGGATCTAGGGGACAGTTAATTCGCAAAGTATTTCTCTCGTTAAGCATGTCTCCTTCAGTGGAGGTAGCGCCTGCCAAATCAACTGTAGCTGAATAGCAGTGAGGAGAATATGAATGAGTTAAACTTGGCAAGAAAGCAACAGGCAGTCGATACTATTACGGCGGTGTTAGAGAGTAGTCGGATGACGGTGATGGCAAACTTTTCTGGAATAACGGTAGCGGAAATGGAGCAATTGCGGCGCCGTCTAAAGGGCAGCCAAGCGCAGTTAAAAGTAGTCAAAAATAGTCTTCTTAAAAGGGCCTGTGAAAGGTTGGGAAAAG
>JAMWDF010000133.1 GCA_023818865.1 Candidatus Omnitrophota bacterium | reverse complement strand
GAAAATCATAAGCCAATATTTCCGGCTACGATCAGCCCAGTTTCCTGAAACTATTCTTAATCCGTAGCCAATGAATTCTCCCAGTCCGCTGATTAGACTGATGGCCAGAGCGCTAGCCCCTAGAATCGCCAAGTAGGGACCACTGACACTTCTGGCAGCTTCGTAGACAACATCCCCTGCCAGGCTTATTAGACCGAAAAGTAAAATAAGGCTAAATAAATTGCTCATGAAAAAGAGATGATAAGTAAAATTTTTAAAGCATTCAATTCCTAAATTTATTTTACCACAAGTGAAAAATATTTCAGTTTGGGATATAAGGCAGACCGCGAACCACAAAACGAAGTCCCAGGACAATTAAAAAAAGACCGCAAGAAGAGAAGATTAGCCGAAAAACATTTCGCGAAAAGGATTTTACTGCTCGGGATACCAGGAAGGAGATAAGACTGTACCAGGCCAGGTCAGCCAGGATGTGTCCAAGAAAAAATGAACTAATTCCTGAGATTCCAAGGGGAATTGCAAGTGATAAGTATGATAAGCCAATAGTTAGCCACCAGAGTGTCCAGTACGGGTTCGCCAGGCTTACTATTATTCCGGCAGTTACAGATGAGAAAGAACGTTTTCCGGGATTATCTCCTTTGGGCCAAGCTAGGGTGAATTTTTTTGTCTGACAAAGTAAGCTAATACCCATAACGACCAGTAAGATGCCACCTGCAAAAGCAAAGATGGTCATCACCCACGTGTTTTTGAGGGCTTCACCCAGTCCGAAAAAAAGGAGTAAAACCATTATGATTTCAAGGAGGGCGTGTCCGGAGATAATGAGTGGTCCGGCGAAAAATCCCTGTCTTACAGTTCTTTCCACCGTCACCGCCAATAATGGACCAGGCATCATAGCTCCAGAAAGAGCTACGCCAAATGAGGTTAATCCAATACCAGTGATATTCATTTTGGACAAAGAGGCGAACCGGATTCTCTTTACTCGGAGAAAGAAGAAGCAAGGGAATTAGTCTTTAATTTTTTCACTGGGTATTTCTGTCGAAATGAATTGATCTTCCCAATTTCCTTTTTTAACAGTTTAATTCTATACTCCAGGTCCTTCAAAGTGAATAGGTGGGTATATGCCTCTGGGTGATAACCCAGCCGAGTGTCACTGGTAACTAACTTCTTATCCTGACTGGTGATTGCCAGTTCTTCTGTCAAAATAGCAGAAAGACGCCTGAATAGGTCTGCCTTCTTTTTCTTATTTTGTTCCTGCCTTAAGGCTCGCAAGAGGTGAAAAAACAAAACGATATTTGCAGTGCTGCGCACTGAGAACATAATGTGTTTGGCCAGGCCGAGTTCAAGCGCCAGCGGCTGATTATCAGGCATTTTCTGAGACGCAGTCTGGAGAACCTTGCATCCTTTCTCCCATTTTTTAAGAAGGACGCGGAGCGCTTCGGACATTTCTGCAACGGTAAAGGGTTTGAGCCAGGCATCTAAACTATCTCCTACCCGTAAATGTTGGTTTCTGTCTCTTGGCAGGGGCAACCAAGAAGAAATAGGAGGAGCCTCTCTCAATTTCAGGGACAACGGATAGGCGGTGGCATAGTTAATTGGGCCATAATAAAGGAAAGGAATACTGAACGGATACTCTTTCCAGGCCTGGGAAAAGTATTTCCAGGCTGTAACTACTGCCCGGGAAGCCTTACGACCGAAATAAACACTGGCTACCTTTCTAACCGCTTGGTTGACCGACGGCTGGGGCCTCCGGGACATCAGACCTGCCAGGTGGCTCATAGGAGATATGTCCCCACCGAAAATCCAGCAACCTAAGTACCCATTGACTCCCATTTTTTTCATTCGTCTAAACTTTTCAGCCAGATTAAAAGGTACAGGTAGATAGGGGACAGAAACTATTTCATGGGTTGAGCCGATTTGAATTTTGGCCATTGTTCGCAAGCCGCGTTGTTTCCCTAACCTATGCTGGTGGCGAAAACGTAGCGAGGGACCGATAGTAGAAAGACTGTACTCATCTACCAGAAATTTCTTTCCAGCAACCTTTTTCCACCCACCTCTTTCCCAGTCAGACATAAGTACAACATCTGATGGTAAGGCGGCAATTAGCCGTGGCTGAGGGTCAGGTTCAATAAGGCTCCAGGACCATGTCCAGACAATCACTTCCGCCAGTGAAGAAGCACTTCTTATGCCTTGATGGAGCAAACGGATGACCTCAGCGGTGACTTCTACCGGGTCTCGGTTAGCACAGCGCGGGCAGGTAAACCGAACTTTCTTCCAACCATCATCCAATCCTAATGAGGTTTGTTGTTTATACTTGCAGAAGTGGGAATAACAGTGAGTATGTCCTTCACTGGCATTAATCAGGAAAGCCCCAGCCAATCCTGGAGCTTGACGAAAAAGAGAACAGGAACCTTCAACCAGATATTCTTTGACTGCGGCGGTGCTAGTGCAGAGAGCAAAATAGGTGCCATCAAATGTAGCATGAACATTTTTCAAAGAAAATGGTTGGCCTTTTATTTCTGGATACCTAGTCCAGATGGGGTCATTGGCTCGGGGACCGCGCGGCTCTAAGAGGTAAACGAATACCTTAATTTTGTGACGGGTGGCCTTTTCTATAATTTTGTTCAGCAAGAAAAGATTTCTGGGACTGGGAGTGGGGAAAAGATTAGTGCGGACTGTGTGTCTCAGTTGAACATGAACCCAAATTCCATCAAAACCTTGGTTAGAGATACTTTCAAGGTAGTCTGAAGAATAGGCCTTCAGAGCCGTTGCCAATTCATCACCCCAGCAGTCAGCCCGGGGAGAACGAATGATACGCGGCTGGAAGCAGAAATTTTCTTCCAAAAGATGACTCATCTTGCCCCCAGAACTTGCCTCATTGTCTCAAGTATCCTTTCTCTGGCACTCTGGCCATACTCCAAGCTGGCTTCCCTTGCCTGTCGGCTGTACCATTTTTCTTGTTTCCACTTTTTCATATCAACGCCTTCCGGACAGAAAGTCATCATCAGTGAGGTTTCCTGGCGGCCAGCATGGTCAATGGGGAACATTTTCTGAGTTTCTTCATCCATAAAAGGATGAAACTGAATCCAGTTAAAGGGATTAGTCCCTGATTGATGCCTTTCATAGTAGTTAGCCATTGTTTCTTTCCCCCACCACCCTTCTCCCAGTTCCTTTTCAATGAGCTGGAAAATAGCTTCTCTGGCAGCTAATTTCATCGCCAAGTCAGTGGGCATACCCGCCAAGAAGTTTTCACTTTGATGGTGAATAAAAACGTGAATATTCCGGAATCCAACTCTAAGGAAGGCAATAAAAATCTCTCTGGCCAATAGGTGAATAGCTTTTGTACTTACGTTGATAGTACCGTTTCTTTCAGGGGGTTCCACGGCATAACTGGCTGCCCCATAAACAAAAGGAGGAAAAATTACCAGCTTCATTTCCTTTTCTAGATGTTCCAACGCCCGAATTACCAGGAGCAGGTCCACTCCTACAACACAATGTTCCGAATGATATTCTAAGACGCCAACGGGGAGAACCGCTGGCCAGTTTTCATCAATTGCCTGCCGAATTTGGTCTGGAAACATTAGTTCGTATTTCATTTTCTACTCCACTAATCCCCGGGAAACTCCCCCAGTTTATAGCTCCAAAATTTTCATGAACCGGTCGGACAACGGTTCCACCCCATCTTTCTTTACCACCACGCCGTTTTCCCACCTTAGTCCGAAGCTTTTTCCATAAAGAAATGTATCCACCTGGAAAGTCATGTTTTCTTCCAAGGGATAATGAGAATGAAGTTCCATCCAGGGCCGTTCTACTTCAATCATTCCCAGCCCATGGCAAGGTCCATAGAGCGCATTTTTTTCAACCCCTAGTTTCTTGGCATATTCAAAAAACTTTTTGGTAACATCGCTGGCAATAACACCGACTTTCATCCATTCCATCGTTCGGCGATGGAGATCAAGTCCAGCCTGGACTAATTTCCTCATGGTTGAACTCATCTTACCAAAGCAGACTGGTCGGCCCACACTAGCTGAGTAACCTGCGAGTCTGGCCCCAATGTTCAATTGGATAAGATTTCCCTGCCCCAACACCCGATAACCGGGTCGGCCAATAGCATGAGTTGAATTTCTGCCAGATAAAACATACTGAGGGTGCGCTTCGTATTCTGCTCCATTCTTATAGAGAGCCTCTTCAATAATGCCGACCACTTCCAATTCGGTCATTGACGGTTTCATTTTCCGAAGAGTAACACTCAGTGCTTTTTCCGAGATGCCAAAAGCTTCTTTAAGAACTTTCAATTCCAGAGGGCTTTTAATCATCCGGAGAGTTACCAGACAATCATCTGCTTTGACTATCTCAGCTCCACCAACAGCCTTTTTTAGACTCTCCCAAATTGGCAAAGGAAAAATTGGGTAACCAGCCAATCCAACCCGTTTGACTGATTTGATGCCCAGATCAGCAAGAACACTTTCAAAAGTGTCCACTTTAATGGTTGGATATTCTGGCTCGGCACTTTCCCGATATTCCACCAATTTGTAGATTCTTTTGATGCGGCTTCTGTCTCTGGCAAATGTTTCGCTCTCCGGACCAATCAAAAGAGCCAGTTCGCCCTGCCTTGGTACCACCACCCCAGCGGATTCGAAGATTGGCCAGTAATCAGAAAGATAACGCACGTTAGCAAAATCAGCTTCATTGGAGTGAATAACCAGGACGTCCAGGTTTTCCTTTTGGACATTCTCTTGGACTTTTTTCCATCTCTTTTCAAACTCGCTATCAGGCAGCTTCCTTATCCCCATAAACCCCTCCTGTTATGGGAAGTTTTATTTTTCGCTATATTGTACTCAAAAGGCAGCGGTTGTCAAACTCAGTGAGCCAAACGCTAAATTGCTGCAAACCCATAATCAAATTATTCCGACAAATAGTCCACTTCACCTTGTCACCTCTTCAATTATTAAGATAAAAAACCACATTTGTCACTTCGGCCGCAAAGCTTTGTGTGATAGACTAATTTTAGTTGGAAAATTAGGGCAAACGGAATAAGCGATGGGAGCGAGCAAAGCAGATTCGTTATTTCTCTGAAAAGAACATTCTTAGCCAATCGCAAGATTTTAGATAATTTGCGGAAGGCCCAAGAAGAGGAACAAAGTGAGTCAGGACATCCGTTTGTTAGTGATAGACTTTGATGGGACGGCTCTGGGTGGGTACGAGCCATATGGTCGCTTTCCGGACAATCTTTCACTCTTGCTTGATGAAATGACAGAGCGTGGTTACCTGTGGGCGTCCTGTACCACCTGGCATCCTTTCGCCCAGGAACAAGTTTTTTCCACTAGTTTACTGAAAAGTCGTCCAATACGGGCTATCGGTCGTACTTCCTTATCCTGCGGTCTTTATATCCAGGGAGCTCTGTACTTGGATGCTGTCTGGGACGCAGAAATGATTGCCCATAAGAGCGCTTTTATGCTGAACTTTGTCCAGGCTATTCGAGAGTTTCTTCGTGCGTCTCCTGATGTTGCCGCCCTGACTGAATATTTTGATTATATTTTCGCAGTTTCTTACTATGACCGGGAGATTGTGGAAAAAAATCTTTTGACCAATGAATTGATCAAAGGAAAAACCTACCCTCTTTACGCTTCTGAAGAAAAGATTGTTTTTCTTTTCCCCTGGTACCTATCTAAAGGGCTGGCTGTCCGTAAACTCCAGAAGGTATTAAATATAACAGCGGAGCAAACGCTGGTAGCCGGAGATGGCATCAACGATTTGCCGATGCTTGAACCAGCCATCAGTCGCTGGCAGGTTTGTCCTCAAAATGCCGATGTTCAGGTAAAGGAGAAAGTTGTAGCCAACGGCGGAATTGTCGCCAGCCAACCATATTCAGACGGAGTAGTAAAAGCAATCAGAGAAACGCTGGGACTAGTCTAAACCCCTTTCACTGAGCCGGAGTGAGGGAAAGGGGAAATAGTCAGTTAACAGCCTGGAAAACAGCTTTCACTGATTCCCGGATAGCGGGTACAGGATTTTCGACGTCTCCCTCATACTCAATAATGCTCTCGCCAGAAAAACCTATGTTTTTCAATGATTGGAAAAGCTTTCTTAGATCAAGGTTTCCCTGCCCAGCTACCACGTCCTGGGGCCGGCCGGCCCGGTCAAAAACAAAATCCTTGATATGGAGAGCGAAAAGACGCTGGCTGAACTTTTCTACCATGGCCACAGGGTCTTCACCAGAGTCAAGAGCCCAGGCTGTGTCCAAGCATAACCCAATTCTTTCTGATGTGTTTTTGAAGACATAATCCAGTGTTTGTGAGCAGCCAAGCCAGTGTCGTCCACCATGGTTGTGAATGGCTAGTTTTACTCCATATTCTTCGGCCAGTTTCTCAGCTGTCCTGAAACAATCAGGCATGGTATTGATATCAAAACTGACACTCATTAGCTGGGCGCCAGCCTGCCGGAGAAATTCAAATAAATTTCTTTCTTCTGGTTCTCGGTTAGAGAGAGAACATACCCCGATGGAGACTATCCGGATGTCTGCTTGCTGGAAAACG
>JAMWDF010000132.1 GCA_023818865.1 Candidatus Omnitrophota bacterium | reverse complement strand
CACCGAAGAAGCCTGGATTATCGGCAAAGACTTAACTTGTTTTCCAGGAGTGATTGATGAGATTATGGTTTTCAAGAGACCGCTTTCGGCCGAGGAAATCAAACGCATTTATCAGAAAACAAAATGAGCAATGAAAGGAGAGAGAGGTCGGCTAGACCTGAGAGTAAACTGGTTTGGTGGAAAAAACATGGTCTACTGGTCGCTGGCGGCTGGCACCCTTTAACTGGCAGAATCAGGGCCGGTGGACAGCCGGAAAACCTGGAAGAAGAGTATGACTGGGAGTATACCGAAGAACATATCCGGCGGCTGAAGGAATTGGGGATCACCCTGCTAGTCAGCCAGTTTGACCGGGGCTTGGGAGATACTGACCAGGCTGAAGATCAGGAAAGGGCGAAAAAGCAGGCAGAATTATGCCATCAGTATGGAATTCGGCACGGCTGTTATCTGGCTAATACGGTTTATTTTGAGTCAGTAATGAAGGATTATCCTGACTGCGAGGACTGGGTGACAAAGACATATGACGGCCGGTTTGTTCATTATGGCGGGGAGCAATCCTGGCGCTGGGTCGCCTGCTTTAATTCGCCGGGGTGGCGAAAAAGGATGAAGAGGCAGATTAAGAAAGCGGTTACAGAAGTCAAGACAGACCTATTGCATTTTGATAATTTAGGCGTCTGGCCTGAGCCGGATAGTTGCCATTGTCATTATTGTCAGGATGCCTTCCGTAAGTTTCTCTTAAAAAAATACCCTGACCCGGCCAGTCAGAAGAAAAGATTTGGCTTCACCGGTTTTGACACTTTCCGCGCGCCTAACTTTTATCTTCGCTTCATCCAACCCTGGGACCTTGACCGTTTTCATAATCCGTTGATGCAGGAGTGGTTGCTTTTCCGGTGCTGGACGGTCACTGATTATATCCGGGAAATGAGTCAGTATGCCCGGTTTTTAAATCCAGAAATTGCCATAGACAGCAACGGCCAGAGTATCCGGGGAGTAAACCAGGCTCTTCTTCATGGCACAGACCATGCCAGGCAGGCTGCCTGGGTGGATATTGTCTGGGAAGAAAATCCTGACTACCGGCCAGATGATGACCCGCGGGCAATTTATCCAGTGACCCACAAGTTCCGGGGGATGAATTTGTTTCGGCACTTAGGTAAACCAGTGATTACCGCCTACCGTGATGAGGAAAGTCTGGCTTTCAATCTTACTTTTTCTGGACATCCAGGCATTAACACCAGATGGGGCTATGCTGAGCCAGGCAGAAAACCTTTGAGTGAAGTTCAACCAGGAGTAAAGGAACTCCTGAGTTTTTACCGGGGCCATGTTCTTCTGTACACCACTGCTCAGACAGCGGCTACCATTGCTATCTGGAGAAGTCGGCTTTCTCTATCCTTTGTTTCCACCTGGACCCATCTTTCTGTTTGTGTCTTAGAGCAGCTTCTTTTTAACCAGCGGTGGCCTTTCAGTATCATTGAAGACGACTACCTGACAGAAGAGCAGTTGAGAAATTATCGCCTGCTTATCTTGCCAAACTGCGAATTTGTAAGCGATGAGCAGGTAAAGGTTATCATTGAGTTTGTCAGGCGAGGTGGTCGATTGTTACTGACTGAGCGAACCGGAGAATTTAACTGTTGGGGCCGGCGACGGGTTACTTTTGCTTTCCAGGCACTTTTTGAGCAGGGAGGTGCGGTTTCTTCTTCAAAATTAGTGGAGACAGCCAGTTTTGACCCTCATACTCAGAGAAGAACTAATTTTGAGTTTGGCCAGCCGTTATTTTCTACCTGCGGTCAGGGCCGGGCAGTTTATTTGCCGCTAATACATTATGTTCATCCACCCCGGACTTTTCGTTCCAGATATAATGTGCATTATGACGGGATTGATAGTCGCTACTGGAAAGAACCTTACAATGCGGGGGAAATTTCCGACGCCATTTTGTGGTTGATCGGAGAACCAGAATTCAGAATTTTCGGTTTTCCTGAGGTAAGGGTGGAATATCTTAAGTGGGAAGATGGCTTTTTCGGTCTCAGTTTGATTCGGTGTGGCCAGATTGCTGGCCCGGTCAGAATCCCCTTGGCTATCAAGTCAAATGTCTGTCCAAAAGATGGGGTATTTTTTGCCCCAGAAAAGGCCGAGGAAGAAACTCTTACCTGGAAGGAAGTCTCAGCCGGTTGGTGGGAAACCCTGCTTCCGGAAGTCTCTCGGCATGCCCTGGTTCGCTGGAATCCGAAAAAAGGTGAGTGAACATGGCTAACAGGAAAATCATTAATGTTCATGGACATTTGCACGGGCAGTGTAATCTCAGCTCTCTGGTGATAGAGTGGGAAAAGGAAGGAGTAATAAAATTTTGCGTGCTGGCTCTGGGCAGACAATGGCAGAGTGAGGGTTACTGGGGAAACAAGCAAGTGCTCAAGGCAATGAAAGAATTCCCGGAAATGATTGCTGGGCTAGGCCATATAGAGTTAGGGGGTCCTTTTTCTGACCAGCCGGAGAAAGTTGAAAGGCTGAAGGAACAAGGATTTTCAGGATTGAAGTTCATTTCTCCAGAGTCTCCTTATAACGACGAAAGATATTTCCCGTTTTACGAAAAAGCAGAAAAACTGGGTTTGCCTATTCTTTTCCATGTGGGTATCGTCGCGGTTCATCCAGAAGATAGAATTTATGGGGTGAATTCAGATTTTATGAGGCCTTATCTTCTGGACCGGGTGGCCAGATGTTTCCCCAATTTGAAAATTATCTTGGGTCATCCGGGAGAGCCTCATATCCAGGAAGGGCTAACCCTGATTTCTACCTATTCTAATATCTATCTTTGCCCTTGTGGCGGTGGTGCTTCTAACTTCCATCTCTCAAAACTGAAGCAGGCGCTTTATGCCTTTCCCGGAGCAGAGTGGACTAACCCTGAAGAAAATTTTGGAAAAAGATATCTTAACAAATTTGTTTTTGGCACGGATAACCCCCCGGTCTTAGTTTGGTACCGGCAATCTGTCAAACTGCTTGATTTCTTCGGAGCAGATGAAAAGATCAGGGAGTTATTTTTCTGGAAGAACGCAGCCAATATTTTCTCTTGGTCGCGGTAAATCTTCTCTCTGAATTTCGTTGACACCTCAGAGAATACCGACTAAACTTATCTTGCTTGAAATTTTCAGCTGTTAACGAAATCGGGAGGACACAATGAATAAGACCAAATTAGCCTTAATGGGCGGAGTTCCGGCTGTGAGTATTCCTGCTCCCGGTTGGCCTATATCCGGGGAACTTGAGGTGGCCTGGATGGAAGGGGTAGTGAGGTCTGGTCAGTGGTCATGGTTAGGACCACATGAACGGGCTTTTTGTTCAGAGTTTGCTCAGTTTATTGGTTGTCGCTACGCCTTGTTATTATGCAACGGCACGGTTACCCTCCAGTGTGCCTTGCAGGCAGTGGGAGTTAAACCAGGAGAGGAGGTGATTGTTCCGGCTTTAACCTGGGTGGCTACCTTACAGGCAGCGCTGGATATTGGCGCCAGGGCAGTAGTGGTGGATATTGATAGGGAGACTTACTGTTTGGACCCGAAGGCTGCAGAAAAGGCTATTACTTCCAGAACAAAAGCGATTATCCCAGTTCATCTTTATGGTTGTATGGCTGACATGGATGCCATTACTTCCTTAGCCAAAAAATACTCACTGAAGATTGTGGAGGATGTGGCTCACCAACACGGAAGTCGCTGGAAAAACAAAGGCGCTGGTTCACTCGGAGATGCCGGAAGTTTCAGTTTTCAGCAGTCTAAGGTGCTTACTTGTGGGGAAGGTGGCGCGATTACCTGCAACGAGGAGGAGGTTTACCAGAAAGCTTTCTGCCTGAAGCATGTAGGTTGGAAGCCAGATTTAGCCACTCCAGGTAATCACTATGGTCACAACTACCGGATGACAGAGATGCAAGCGGTGTTATTGAGGGGCGGTCTTCGGCGTTTACCGGAGCACTTGAAAATCCGGGAAGAGAATGCAGCTAGGTTGGCTGAAGGGATGAAGAAACTCAATGGTCCGGTCAGAACCGCCAGGCGGGATGAGCGAGTGACCAGACAATCATACTATGCCCTCACTCTCCATTATGACCAGAAAAAAGCTTTGGGTTTACTCCGGAATCAGTACCTTGCGGCCTTGGCTGCTGAAGGTTTCCCTTTGGGTACTCCTTATCTGCCGGTTTATCGTCATCCCCTTCTTAATCTTTACGATGAGACCAGTCCAGTTCCCTATCGGGAGAAAGAAGGAATCCAGAAGTATCGGGAATTGCTTCTACCGGTGACAGAACAGGTGGTAGAAAAAGAGGGACTGGTATTGATGCATCAACATCTCCTGGGCCCAAAGGAATATCTTGACCAACTGCTTCTGGCGATGGCCAAAGTGAATGATAATTTGACCCGAGTGAAAAACTATTTCCAGAAAATAAAGGGAGAAGAAAAGTGAGAGGCAAATTGGCTGTCCTTGGGGGAGAGCCGGTAATTCCTGCTGGGATGATTAAGCCCTGGCCCCCCATTGATGACATTGACCGGCAGTATGTTTTAAACTCATTGGAAGGAAACGCTCACAGTTTTGGCCCCAACTGCGTGGAACTAGAGAAAGAGTTTGCTGCCTGGAACGGAAACAAGTTTGCCATTACAACTAATAGCGGTACGGCTGCTTTGCACATGGCGGTAGCGGCATGCGGGTGTGGGGCTGGAGATGAGGTGATTGTTCCAGCTTACTCCTGGTCTTCCAGTGCGACTTGTGTGCTTCACCACAACTGTATCCCGGTCTTCGTAGACATTGAGTGGGCAACCATGAATATTGATGTGGAAAAGATAGAAGCGGCCATTACTGAAAAAACAAAGGCCATCATTGTCGTTCATCTCCACGGACTGCCTGTTAATCTGGAGAAAGTGTTGGCTCTGGCCAAAAAATACAATCTAAAAATCATTGAAGATGCCTGCCAAGCTCATGGAGCCACCTTCAAGGGCAAGAAAGTGGGTCTTTTGGGGGACTGTGCTGCCTTCAGTTTCAACCAGAATAAATGTCTTTGTTCCGGAGAGGGCGGAATGTTGGTAACTGATAATGAAGAAATTTATCGGGCGGCAAGGATGATCTGGTCATTCGGGGAAACCAGGACTCCGGTTGAATCCAGGGATTATCACGCTTACGCTTTAGGTTGGATGTACCGGAATAATGACTTAACTGCAGCGTTCGGGCGGAGTCAACTGAAGAAACTAGACCAATATTTAGCGGCTCAACAGGAAAATGCCGCGGTCTTGCTAGAAGAAATCAGGAATATTCCTGGTCTAGTTCTGCCGGTGGAACCGCCAGGTTACAAGCATAACTGGTACAATTTTACTGTGAGGGTGGAGGCAACTTCAGCTGGCTATGATGGTCAGCCTGATGAATTCAGGGATAAGGTGCTTCAGGCTTTACAAGCCGAGGGAGTGCCGGTAGGAATTTATCAAAGATTTATTCTACCCCGGATGACGGTATTTCAGGCGAGAAACGCTTATGGCCGCGGTTGTCCCTGGGATTGTCCGTGGGCGAGAAAGGTTGTTTATGACCCGGATGATTTTCCGGTGGCGGAAAAGCATGCCCGGAGTCATTTTGGGATGACGTATCCATTGCGGTTGCCGAACGGACCGGAGGTAGCTAGGCAGGTGGGAGAGGCCTTCCGAAAGGTATTTGACCAGGTTTCGCTTCTGAGAGATGTCCCCCTGAAAGGCTAATTTCATTATAGGAAAGGAGTCATCAATGCCCGGAGGAGAAAATAGGTTTGGTTATCTGCAGTGCGGGGAAGAAGTGTTTTTAAGATTTAAAACAAAAGAGGGGAAAGAATTCCTGGCTATCAGGCCGTTCCGGCTTTGTCTCTGGGATACTCCTTGTCAGCGGCAGTTTTTCTTGGAAAACTATAATTTTATTCTATCGTACCTGGGAGAGAGAGGAAAATCCTGGCGTTTCCGGCTATTCATTCCCCAGGCTTTTTTGAGGATAGAACTGGAGTGTGAACTTCAGGATAACGGTTTTCATTTTCGGATTTTTCCCGAGACTCTCATTGAAGAAAGGCCAAACCTGATTAAGGTAATGGCTCTGGATATTATCCCGGAATTTTTCCAGGCCCAATATAAACAATCAGGTTACTTTTTGTTGCCGGCATATTGCGGTGCCATCTGTCGGTTTGACCAAAAAAGAGTGGGCGAGTCTCGGGCGATGGTTTACAGCGAGCAGCCAAGGTGGGAAGATTTTGGGACAATGCCTGTCTGCGGGTTTAAGACCAATGGTGGGGCCTGGTTATGTATCTTGGCCTCAGGTCAATTTGATGCCAGAATCATCACCCGGAGTTACTGGCAGGATAAGAAAGTGGTTTATGCTTGTGGTCCCTCTTTTGTCTTCAGGCATGAGCCCGCGGAAACAGTGAGTGATGAGTTGAGAGAAGCCCGTTATTTTTATTTCCCTGGAAACCAGGCTGATTACAATGAGATGGCAGCTTGTTACCGAGAGTACCTAATGAAGACAAGAGGGTTGGTGCCTATTTCCCAAAGAATGAGAATGAAGGAATACCAATCCTTGAAATACGCAGCCACCAGTTACCAT
>JAMWDF010000131.1 GCA_023818865.1 Candidatus Omnitrophota bacterium | reverse complement strand
ATAAAAACAATTCTCCTTGGGTTTGGGCGAAAACATTAAAGCGGTTATGGAATACCGAAAAATAGGCAAATGGGGACTGAAGGTTAGTTGCCTTGGCTTAGGGACTTATCTAACCATTGGCTTACGCTGTGATGAACAACAGTCATATTCCCTGGTTAAAACAGCCTATGACGCTGGTGTTAACTATTTTGACACTGCTAACGCTTACGCTCAGGGTCAGGCAGAAATATTCTTGGGTAAAATTCTCAAAGATTTTCCTCGCTCTTCTCTGGTGATATTAACGAAGGTTTGGGCCCCGATGGGTTCTGGAGCCAACGACCGGGGCTTGTCAGCAAAACACATCAGGGAACAATGTCACGCCAGTCTGAAAAGGCTCCAGATGGATTACCTGGACATCTATCTTTGCCACCGGGCTGATCCAGAAACACCATTGGAGGAAACAATTCTGACGATGGAAGACTTAGCCAGGCAAGGCAAGATTCTTTACTGGGGGATTAGTGAATGGCCGATACCTTTTATTCTCCAGGCTCAGTTTCTCGCCGAAAAATTGGGAGCGAGACAGATGGCAGTCAGCCAACCCCGATATAACCTACTCTACCGCTATCCGGAAAAAGAACTTTTTCCGGTGACCCGGCAGTTAGGTCTTGGCCATGTTACTTTTTCTCCCCTGGCTCACGGGATGCTCACTGGGAAATATTTGCCCGGACAGACTCCCGCGGCAGATACCAGAGCTGCTGACCCGGAAACCAATGCAGTGATAATGAAAATGTACTGGACAGAAGAAAATAAACAAAAGGCTCAAGAACTGAAAAAGATAGCCAAGGAGTTAGGAGCTACTGCCGCTCAACTGGCGATTGCCTGGTGTTTGCGGCGAGAAGAAGTCTCCAGTGTCATACTTGGCGCCCGCACAGTTGAGCAACTGAAGGATAACTTGAGGGCTGTTGAGATTAAAATCCCTGAACCAATTCTGAAAAAATTGGACAATATTTTTCCGCCGCCAGCCGCACCAAATATTGTCTAAATAATCACGCCTCTCTGATGAGGCGGATAAACTCCGGGTATTTTTCAGTCTTCTCGGGAAACTCTATTACTAATGGCCCAGCGTAACCTATTTTCTTAATCAAGCCAAAAAACTTCTTCCAGTCAAAAATCCCTTCGCCGGGAGGTAAATGGCTATCTGAGTGTCCATCATTATCATGGAGATGCGTGTGAAAAAGATACCGAGGAAACCGAGCTAATAATTCTTCAGTAATTCTCATCACCTGGCTGTGACCAGTATCCAGAGCAAGCCCAAAAACTGAATTTGGCAACAGCTCAAAGAAAAAAGAAAAATCATCTATCCTGGTTCCAAGAGCTGCCGGGTCGTAACATAAGGTGTTGTTTTCCAGATTGACTCTCAGCCCTTTTTGCTCCAGAAAAGGAATGAATTCAACCAGCACTTCCACTACTTGACGCAATGCTTGGCAGCGAGAATTCTTGGCTTCTCCTGATTGGTGTGAACCAGGGTGGAGAGTAATGCTTTGTGCGTTAAATTTTTCAGCCAGTTCTATTATCCGGCGCACCTTTTTCTTGGCTTCTGATCGGCTAACCAGACCTAAGTTCCAAGGCCCAAGATAAGGGGCATGGTAACTAGCGGTGAGGCCATAACATTCTTGAAATTGGCAGATTTTCTCAAAAATGTCCTCACCATACTTTTCCTGATAATCAGTGGCCACAAACCATTCCACTTCAGTAATACCGTAAGAAACAAGCCGCAGGAATGTCTCTTCAACAGGAAGCAGACCAATCAGATGACAGGAAACCACTCCGATTCTATTCTTCATTTTCAACCTCGCCACTTCTCATAAACTTCTAGAAAATGCTTGCCAGTAAACCGGACCGTTGTGGCACTAATCTTTTCTGCGTCCCGGCGCTGCTGCCAGATAAAGGCGTCTGCCGAAGAAAGGAACTCAATTAGCAGCTCACACTTTCCTTCAGGTTTCGCTGGCTTATACTCGCTAACCCTTTTCACCGCCGTGGCAGCGGCCTTTTCAATGACCTCGCAAGCAGCCTGATGGGAAAGAGAAATCGCCGAGGTCCGGGTGAAACCCCACTTTACTATCGCCTGTTGAATCCTTGGCACATACTGGCAAGCCTCCTGGCAAGCAGCCTCATCTCCGGTCACCAGAATAGTCGGAATACCAAACCAGCCTGCTAAATAAATGTTGATTCCAATCTCGCCTATTTTTTCTCCGTTGAGCCACATGTTGACAACAGATCGACTGGAATAGGTGTGATTGAGATTGCCTTTCTCGGTTCCATTCATCGCATGATGCCCCAAGAGAAAAAGGGCATCCCAGCTTTGTTCCATCAACCAGTACCGGCTTACTGGCCGACCGTGAAAAATGAAAGCTTTCCTATGGATCTTCTCTGGGACCAACCCGCCAGGGCCATGACCATCTATCACCAGAATTTTGTCTGCGCCAGACTTAAAAGCTCCTTCGCAGGCCGCGTTAACTTCTTCCGTGGCTAAAAATTTAGCCTGCTCAAAATACCGAGCACCTGGGTAAGTCTGAGTCTCAAAATCTACCACGCCAGCTGTCCCTTCTAAATCGGTGACAATCGCCACTTTCATTTGTTTCCTCCAGTTCTCTTTCTGACAGGACTTATGGTTGTAGGAAAATTTTGCCGTCAGTGAAATCGTTGTTCTTTCTCCCCTTCATCAAACTCCAAAAGTTAACCCCCAGTTTCCTCCATCAACCGGGTTTCCTGGGTCATCCTTCAAAAGAAGATGGTAATTGGCCACCACCTTTTTCACTGCCGCGGCATAGCATTCAATCACTTCCGGATAGAACCTCTTGAACCAGGGAACGGAAAAAACTCTTTTCTGGATTCCTTCCGCTACCGGCAAAGAGCCGACTCTTTCTCTTACATCCTTTTTAGTGAAAGCAATTCGGGTCGGCCGGCCATCCTGGTAAACATCCACTGTGTTAAAAAGCGGGTGGAGGTGAAGGGCTTTATTACAACCAGGCCGGGCAGGGAAACCTTCTGCCTGCAAAGCCTGACAGAAGCGAGTAACGGAAAGGCCATCTAATTCTTCTGGTCGGTAAAGAGCCAGGGGATTATACCAGCCGCCCATAGTACAGTTAGAATTCTTGGCTGGCCGCTGGGACCGGACGCCTGGAGTACCTTCCAGAAGATCCCAGAAATAGTTCATTGCTTGGTCAATCTCAGCCATCTCCTCTTGGTATTTTTTCAACTGGACCAGGCCAACAGCTGAAGACATCTGGTGCATTCGGTATTTATAGCCCCCCCAGGGCAAGCCAGCCGCGGCTTTCAGTTCCGGCAAGGTAAGTTCATTACTTCTTTCGTAATAACCGAAAGCCACTGCTCTTTCATACAGGCGGCGGTCATCGGTAAGCATAATCCCGGCTTCTCCCACCGCCAATGACTTGCCACTCATTAGAGAAAAGGCTGAGACCTCACCGAAGGTGCCCACTAATTTCCCTTTATATAAAGCGCCATGAGCATGAGACACATCCTCAAGTACCGCTACACGTTTTCTCCTGGCAATCGCCATAATCTTTTTCATCTCAGCTGGCCGACCACAGTAGTGAACCACAATGATGGCTTTTGTCTTTCCGGTAATCCGATTTTCCAAGTCATCAGGCGCAAGACAGAGAGTTTCCGGGTCAATATCCGCAAACACCACTGTTCCGCCCAAGGAAAAAACCGGTAAGCAACTTGCCCAGTAGGTGATGCTGGGACAGATAACTTCGTCTCCCCGGCCAATCCCCAAACCAAACAGGGCACAGTGAATCGCGGCCGTCCCGTTGTTCGCCCCTAATCCATACTTGCGTTTGTGCCAGGCGGCAAATTGTTTTTCAAACTCCTTGGTGATGTCTGACCCTGACATCTTACCGGCTCTTAACACCTCCAAGACCATCTTTTCCATTTCTCTATTGACTCTCGGCCAAGAAAAGAGGTCTTTAGGAACCAGACGGACACGTTTCTTCCCCCCGAATAAAGCCAGTTTTTCCGCCATTATTCCTCTCCTGGTTATATGGTTTACTTCGCATTGGCCCTACCATTTTGCTTAGTGAAGATATCCTTCTTATTCCCCTTCAGGCTGAACGCCAGCAATTCAGAAGTGAACAAATTTACTTTCTGAAAAAGCCTTCCACCTTCTTAAAACCTTTGACAATGTCTCTCAGTTCACTCTCACCCCAGGACTCAAAGACAGAAAGACGAAACAGCACTTTCTCGCCAGCAATGGCGTTAGGACAGGGGAAACTCCAATCTTTCTTGCCTTTATAATCCGGGCAGCTCCAGGGATAGCCGCTGGTGCCAAAAACTCTTCGGGCCCGATACCACTCGGAGAGATGAGGCATAGGGAAATAACTGGCTGTTACTGGCATCCCTTCAGCTACCAGGGCCTGACAGAAAGTAGTTTTATCGCAGGTAGCAAATTCTGGGTGGAATCGCAACCTCAAGAACCAATAACTTGGTTCACTCTTGGGCAACGGTTCCGGAATGCTCACTGTTTTAAAATTCTGGAAGGCGCGGCGTAATTTCCTGACAAAAGATCGGCGTCGCCGAATTATCCAAGGTAATTTCTTCACCTGAACCCGACCGATGGCTGCTTGAAACTCAGTCAGGTTGAAATTAAGAGATGCCACGCAATTACTGGTCCCAGGTGGTAAAGTAAAAGGTTTACCTCGGTCAGCCATCTGTCTGGCTTTCACCGCTAACTTCTGACTGCGGGTGTAAACAATGCCTCCCTGGCCACCAGTACAGATGTGCTTGCCAAACATGGTGGAAAAAGCCGCCAGTGAGCCAAAAGTACCAACTAGTCTGCCCCTTAATTTGGCCCCGTGAGCTTGGGCACAGTCTTCTATCACTGGAATTTTGTGCTGGTTGGCAATCCTCATGATGCCAGTCATATCGCACGGTTCCCCGGCAATATGAGCCACAACAATAGCCCTGGTATACCGGGTAATAAGTTTTTCAATCTGGGCAGGGCCAGTATTGTAACTGAAAGGTTCGGTATCCGCTATCACCGGAATGCAATTGTTCATGACAATGGGCATCATTCCACCTGGGTCTGTAAGGCAAGTAACAATCACCTCGGTAAAGGGTTCAATATCCAGGGCTCGTAAAGCCACAAAAAGAGCCGTGGTCCCGGAATTCACTCCATCAGCATAGCCACCACCCATAAACCGAGCAAATGCCTGACAGAAAGCCTCTTCTTCTGGGCCACCATAACCAATGGCCGCCCCAGTCGCCATTGCCTGGTCAAAAAGTCGGTTAACCGCTTCTTTTTCTTCCTTGCCAATCAAAAATCTTTCTGGAAAAGGGACCGAGCGCACACTTTTCCCCCCGTAAAGAGCCAGTCTTTCCCCTCTCATATCTTCCCTCCCCTTTTGCCACCCGTTGGTAGCATATTTAGCCACACCAGCAGAAGAAAAGTCAAACCTTTATGATTCGCTGCCGCTGAGGTCTTAGAAACAACCAAGGAGAGCTAGATAAGAAACGGACAAGTAAAAGCAAGGCGATAACGAGGTTATCGGGTCCAATATCTTTATTTTTCCTGGTCAAATTTTCCGCTTAAAGGCAAAAGCAGGTAAAATGTCAGCCATGGGAATAGTCATTTACTCCTTGAAAAAAGGGTTGTCTTTTACCCTGACGCATTTAGCCATCTTACTACTCATTACTTGCTGGTTAGTCCTGCAAAACAAACTGTTGCTTACTCCAGAAAGCCTACCTTCATCGGGTAAGGATTACCTATCGGCTATTGTTTCTCTCATCTTTCTGGTGGACCACTATCTTTCTTGTTCCTTATACCTGGCGATCAAAGACCTCTTGATAGGCAACCCTCTGCGGCCACTAACTATCTGGAAAAACGGACTCCAGGTCTTTCTTCCTGTCTTGATGTTTAAAATCATCGTTGTCGTTAGTGCTCTGGTCCTCAGTTCCATCTTTTCTGCTTATCTGACCACTACCGCCACTCAGAGTATTGTGCCGGCTACCTTTATGTTCTCTGTGGCTGTCGTCTGGCTTGGGGTAGGCATTTACTTCCTTTTAGCTACTTGCCTGGCTCCCCTGCTCATCATTCTCCATAACCCTCCTCTTTTTCCCGCCATGCTTCACAGTATCCAGTTGGTCCGCCGATATACTGACAGTCTGGTAATTCTGCTGACCCTGATTGGAATACCCTGGGCATTTGCTATAACATCCATGAGGAAGTATAATGCTCGTGTTACCCCAGGGACAGTAGAAAATCTGGCCTGGGCAGTTTTGCTCGCTTTCTTGGAGATAGTTACAATACAAAGTTTTTTCGGCTTTTTAACCAGGGTAGAGTCAACTATTGACTGAGTCAGTTCTGAAGCAAGGCCGAATAAGGAAAGGAAAAACAATGAAAGAAACATTAGAAATCCGATGGCATGGGAGAGGGGGACAGGGAGCTAAAACCGCGGCGCTGCTATTTGGAGAAGCAGCCACGGCTACCGGAAAATTTATCCAGGCGTTTCCGGAATATGGACCGGAAAGAATGGGAGCACCGGTTCAGTCTTTCAACCGCATTAGCGAGCAACCTATTCGGACTCATGCAGCCGTCCTTGAACCAGACGTGGTGATAGTCCTTGATGTGTCTCTCATTGACCAAGTA
>JAMWDF010000130.1 GCA_023818865.1 Candidatus Omnitrophota bacterium | reverse complement strand
CCCCCTGGAAACTTTCCATGGCTTTGCGACCAGCCGAAACTATGCTTCTCTGCGAGCAGGCCGGTGGAAGTACCACCATTGGTGCGGTCTGTTGCTATGTTCCAGATCAAGTCAACTTTTACCGACACGGGACAGGAAGTATGAAGGGCAGCAACATCCTTTTCATCGCCGGCAATGTTTCTTACTTTCCGGACGGTAATGCCCTGCGGGCTCAATGGATAGATGCCAATGGCCGCCGATATAGATATCCCTTCAACCAGTGGAGACAGAAAAATCCGGCTTTAGGTGTTCTCCCTCCTTGAGACATAGTCTTGGCTGTTGTTTTTCATGCTCCCGAGAAAAAAATTGATTCGGGTAATCTGGAGTTTAGTTTTTATGATTGGGTTGGGCCTGTTAGTTATCCTATCCCCAAGATTCTTCAGCAAATTACCTCAGGAAAAGTCGGCAAATTCCGAAATCCGACAAGTAGAGTGGATGATGAACCGGTATGAATATGCCTATACCCTTGTTTGCAAAGATCTCCCCAAGTTTTATTTCTGCCATCCCCACGATCTGGCAGTTAGCCGGTTGGAAAGAATTCGGATTTGGGACCCGGCGAAAGGGGATTTGAAAAGAGGCAGGAGCGATGCGGAACTGAAATATCTTTTGCCTCAGAAATACCGAAAACATTGGTGTGGTCCCTACCTAACTCGGCCGCCTTACAATGTAAGAATTGATCCCTGGTTAAGGCCATACCGAGTCTTCTGGTTTTCTCCAGCAAATCCGGGTGAACTCTCAGAAACAGAAAGTAAAATCATCCCGCCAGGTCAGCAGGGAGCGATGATTATTATTTCCGCTGGTCCTGATGGTCTGCTGGAATCCTGCGCCTCGGACAAAAGCACTCTGGTAAAAATCAGGCTGACAGCTCCGGCGGTGGAAAAAGCCAGGGAAAAAGATTTCAAGAACTTCGATCCGTTTCATCCTCTGACTACCGGCAAAGATTTTTTTCGGGTGCTGAAAATTAAAGGTATCGCTGATCCGGAAGCAGTTCCGGTTTTGAGAAAAACCTCTTTCTTTTCCGCTCCAATGAGACGGAGTTCTTGCTGTCGTGTGCTATAATTCCCCATAAGGTTAAACTACTTTTTACTTCAGGAAGAAAGCTTTGTGGCCTGACTAGTCCGTTTATAGGCAATCGGGAGGGCCAAGAAACATGGACAGATTTTTCAAGCTCACTCAGAAGTTGAAGATTGTAGTCAGTAGTTTTCCTTTGACCGCCTTGGCCAGCGGGCTGGCTCCAGGAGTGCATCCCCGGTTAATCTGTACTGCCAAAGATCTCCCGGCTATTCGCCAATTGGCTATGACTGAGCTAGGACAGAGGATTCTCTTGCAGGCTCGTTGGCTTTCTCAGCAACCGGCTTTTCTGAAAGCCCTGGAAAAAAAAGAACCAGAGTGGCTGGAGGCGCAAAAAAAAGAAAGTGTGGTCGGCTGGGGTAAATTCGCACCGGCCTGCCGCAATGCGGCGTTGATTTACTTGGTAACCGGGGAGGAAAAGGATGGCCAGATCGCTGCTGAGTACTTTCGGATTTGGCTTTCTGCCTGGCCGCCTGATGAGGAAATCCAGCCGGTTCAGTCTTGGGGAACGGCTGAGTATGCTTTGGCTTATGATTGGATATACGACCGACTCACCCTGGCTGAAAGAAACCGGGCGGAAAAGATTTTTGCTTCTATGCTCGGCCAGCCTACCGTGGAGATGTTTAAAACTGCCTGGTGGCTGGGTGGGCCGAGAGCCAGCGGAAGGAATACGACTAACTGGACACCTATCTTTGTTTCCAATCTGGGGCTGACCAACCTGGTGTTGGAAGGTCGGCCAGGATACAATCCAGAAATTCAAAGGATGTGTGTGAAATACATGGAAGCTTTTTTGAATGAAGGAATCACCGCGGATGGCTGTATGTTTGAAGGCACCGGCTATGCTTTAGGTTTCGGTACCAACCATACGCCCTATTTTCTGGCGGCAATGAAACTGCGAGGAAATACTGATTTGATAGAGAAAACCCATCTGCGGCAGGTGCCTTTCTGGACAGCCTATGACCTTTTCCCTTGGGGATTTGAAGGTACGCCGGTCAACCAGACCAGTGGCAATTACGGACCAGGTAGTCTTACCATGTTCTTGGCGAAAATGTTTGGAGGATTGGCTAACTGGCTTTACCTAAATTCCATAGACGAAAAACACAGTATCGGAGTCCCGGATATGATTTCTCTTTTTGTTGGTTTTCCTGAGCCGGGAAGCGAGAAGCCTGATAGTTTACCGCTTTCTCACTGGTTTTCTCCGGTTGGGCTGGTTTACTGTCGGAGCGGTTGGGGAAAGCGGGAGGCCCACTTCACCTTTGTCACCAATTCATCTTTAGGGGCTGGTCATTCTCACGCTGACCAAGGTTCCTTCTGTCTGGCTGCTAATGGCGCTTTTCTGGTAGCTGACCCAGGGGTCACTTTCTTTAGGAGCGAGGAGCATAATGTCGTTCACATTGACGGCCTTGGTCAACCTCAGCATCAGGGAGGAGTGGAGGGATTTATTCGATGGGTGGAGTCAAATGAGTACGGGGAGATTATTGATGCTGACCTAACGCTTTCCTATAGCCGTTTTCTATCTGGCGGTATAGACGGCCCCTGGATTTTCAAAGAGTACAATCCGGTGGAAAGAGCAGACCGGAGAGCGCTTTTTATCCGGGGAGTAACTGGACCACTCCTGGTGATAGCGGACGACTTTCGCAAGGATGAAAAAGAAAGGACCTATGACTGGCGACTTCATACGGTGCCAAACAATATCCTGAAGGTTAAAGGCCGAACCTTCCGGATTGAAGAGAGGTTTGGCGGGAAGTTTCTGCACACCTTAGAACCGAAAAGAATTTCAAGTCTGGTAGCCAGGCATATCCCCAATGGCACCTACCGCGGCTGGCTTTTAGTCAGAAGTGAACCAAGTATTGCGGCTTGGGCGTCTAACAACATCCGGGTCAACAAGAAGCTGGCGCCTTACAACACTGCTTATTTCGGCCGAGGATTTTTCTTGCGCGGGTGGTCTTGGTTGCCTATCCTTCCGGAAAAAAAAGCGGAGATAGAAATTACCAGTAACAATTTGGAAGTCCAACTGGAGTCTGTCAGTGGCGGGCGGATTGCTCTGGCAGTCTTCACCCAGGAGAAAGACTGGCAGCCTGGGGATGAAATTCCTTCTGAGGAAAAATTTATTGTTCTAAAAGAAGAAGATGCGGTTCATTCGGAAACTCCCTGGCAAATTGACACCTGTCCGAAAGGGGTACTGGACGGCCTTTTTCTGGGCAGTGAACCAGAGTTAAAAGTGGGAATTTCTAAGATAACTGGATATCGGCGGCTTCAGGCATTCAAGAAGGGCACTGAAGCGCAATTTCTGGTGGTAATGGTGCCTCATGATGAGGGCGATGGGAGAATTTTAGAAGAGAGGGAGGAAGGCAAAGTAGCAGTGGTCTCCTCTTCAGAGGGGCAAGATTTTGTTACCGGTAACTTTGGCGGGCAAGTGATGGCTGGTTCCTTGTTCACTGATGGTAGGGCTGGAGTAGTCTCGGTGAGAAATGGCCAGGGAATAAAAGGCTATGCCTTAGCCTGGGGGCAAAGCCTTGTTCGGGAAGGAATGCCTCTGGTAAGAGCCACTCAGCCGGTGACCGTTATTAATGACGGAACTACCCTGGTGGTTCGGGGCCAAGGCGGCAGTCAGGTTACCTGCCTGCGGTTGGGAGCCAGAAAGATGTTGGCCAACGGCCAGGAGCAGGCTTTGGAAAAAAAGGAGTTTGTGCTGGTGAACATTCCGAAACTGCCGGAGCGATGGAAGATAAAGATGGAGGATGGAGCACGGGTGGTCAGGATTACCGGTGATGGCCCCTTACCTCTTAAAATCAAAGCTCCGCAGGCGATCAGGGCAATAGTCAATGGGGTTGACCGGTATTTTGTCCGGGACAGGCAGGGATATATTTATCCCCTTCTGGAAGCAGGTGGTCCTTTCCGTTTTGAGCACCAACAGAAGGCTTTTGAGTTGGAGCGATTTTTAGTGAGCCGGGCGAAGACCAGATTGGTGGATGGCGGCCTTTATGCCCCTTCTTGGAAAAAGATTTCTCTTTTGCACAGTGGAACTGGAAACATGGAACTGGCTTTACCCACTTTTGGTCCAGCCAATTATCGTCTGGTTCTGGGACTGGCCAGCGAGAAAACTATTTCCCTTCAGGTATTTTTTGATAATCAGTTAGCGGCTGAAATACCGGTGGAACCCGGGAAGTTGCGCCGTTTGACCTTGCCAGAAACGGTTATCAGAACCAATCCGGTGCGGCTTTTCCTGAAAGGTGACCCTAACTGGGCCCTGGGTTATCTGGAACTTCGGCCAGCTTATCGAGTACTCTCAGCCAATCTCTGGCGGACAATCGGTCCTTTTCCCAGTTTTTTTCTTACCCGGGGAACAAGCGATGCCGAGGTAAAAGATTCCCTTAACCAGATTTTTCCGCCAGAAAAAGAACTAAATTTTGAAGCAGTCTATTCCGGAGCAGAAGGAAAACCAATTCGTTGGCAACATACTGACAACATTGAGGTCCCAAGAATGAAAGAAGGAGTTGATTTCCTGATTACTTCCGGAGTGAAAAAAGGGGAAATTTGTTATGCGGTCACTTTTATCAAAAGCCCGGAAAACAGAGAAGCGAGGTTGCTTGTTGGCTGTGACTTCTGGGCGAATGTCTACCTGAATGGCCAGTTGGTTGAAAGTGAGAGAGCCAGGGAACATTTTGCTTCTGACGGCGCCTGGTTCAAAGCCGAAGCGCCGATTGCTGCCAGGATTTTTTTGAAAAAGGGAGTGAATACCTTACTGGTGAAATGTCAAGGGGGAAGTGGTAATAACTACTTTACCGCCAGTATCACTGACCCAGGGGACCTGGAGATCTCAACCAGGAGGTAGAATGCCTTTTTCAATGATGACAGGAAGAAATGTTAAGAAAAACTTGAAGATTACCGCGGCCCTAATTTTTTTCAACTTCATTCTTATTTTTAATTGCGTCCGAGATGGTATTCGTTTGGGCTATCCCGCTTTCCGGTTTGAAGAAAATCAGGTGGTTACTTTTCTTTCGGCTCTTCTTCTCGGCTTGACCGGATGGAGTAGTCTGATAAATTACCGTTTGCTTCATAGTTCGCAGACCGGAAGGAAATTTTGGTTGTTTTCTTTTTTTGGTTTTTTGTATCTCTGCTTGGATGAATACTTCATGGCTCATGAAGGGATAGATGACCTTGTGGCTTCCTTGTTTAGAAGGGAAACAACCCATCTGGAAATGGATGGGATAACAATTGCTGGCTTCGGTCTTCTCGCCTTATTGGTCTGCTGGTTTTTCCGGAAAGAAATTTTCCGTGACCGATCATTCCTGTTTTTCTTGGCAGTTGGGGGTATTTGTCTGGCCGGGACCATTTTTTTTGATCTCTTCAAACAACTGGGTGTTTGGGGGATAGTGGTGGAAGAGTCCTTCAAAATTGTTGGGGTGTCCTCTTTTTTTTCGGGTTACTCTCTGGCTCTTTTTTCCACGATAACTCAAGTATGTTTCCTTAAGGCTAAGCCTTGAAGAGGAAAGGTGGAGATGGATTTTGAGAAAAAAAGGCAGGAGATTTTTCAGCGCTGGGCGGAGAAAGGGCTGAAAAAAGTTGACCCTTCTACCGGTCTTCTCCGCAGCCGAAAACTTCCCGATAGATTTTCTGTCCATTCTCAAGCGGCCGGATATAACCTGTGGGCTTCTTCTTACCTGGCTACCGCCTGGGCGATGACTGGTTACCACCAACTTGCTTGGAAAGTATTGAAATTTATTCTTGACCATCAGGACACCAATCCGGAGAGTTTAACTTATGGCAACTTTCCGGCTCACTCTCAATGGAATATGGCTCTTGACCCCAACGCTGTTTCCTTTGTAATTCCCCAGTTATGGTATGTTTATAAGCACCGGGCTAACGTCATGCCTGCTTCTTTGAAGAAGAAGTTGGAAAATTCTTTCTTGCTGGCCGCCGAGGCAATCAATGCTCACCGGGGAGGCCATCTTTACTACACCAACATTGTGTTGTTAAATCTGGCTTCCCGGTTATGCATTGCTGAGGCGTTGAACTTACCCCGAGTGAGGGCTATCGCTGCCTGGGAATGGGAGGAATGGCGCAACTTTATCCTCAGGATAGGCTTTTTCCCAGAGTATAACTCTCCTGCTTATACCGGTGTCCAGATTCACGCTTTAGCCATTATGTTGGCCTGCCAAGCGCCGGAATCTCTTCATCAGGAAATCAGAAAAATGATGAGACATCTGATTGCCGATGCAGTGTTGAACTACCATGAAAAAATAGGCATTCTTACTGGAGTCCAGGCCAGAGGACACTGCATCACTCGGGGGACAGCTCTGATGGATACCATTTTCCATTTTGTCCTGGGGACTCCGGAACCACCCGAGGGTTGCCAGTTATGGCTGGGAGTGGCCCTTTCCCCTGATGACTTACCTTCTTCAATCAAAAACCTTTCTCTGCCCAGGACTAATTTCACTGCTTCTCCGGCCGGTTATCAAAGGACCAACTATCTGGATAGGAAATTCGCTCTCGGCAGTCTTACCACCACTATCAGACTGGCCCGGGCAGAGACCCCGGTTTTCC
>JAMWDF010000005.1 GCA_023818865.1 Candidatus Omnitrophota bacterium | reverse complement strand
AGTGGTAGCAATAATTGCTATTTTAGCAGCAATGTTACTTCCAGCATTAAGCAAAGCAAGAGAAAAAGCAAGACAAGCAGTCTGTATGAATAATTTGAAACAACTTGGGATTGCTCTTATGATGTACACAAATGACAATGAAGAGTATCTTTTACCTTCGTGGAATGGAGGAAAGGTTTGGTGGAATGTCCTGGTAGAACAGGGATATTTGGCTCAGTATCTTGATTATAGTTTGCCAAATAGTCAAAAAAAATTAAAAAAACCAAATATCTTAACCTGTCCTTCAAGCAAAAGATGGTATGATGGATGGAGCAAAAGTGTAAATGTTGCAATGAATAGTAAGTTGACCGGATTTTCGTATTACAACTGGTTTTTTGCCTACTATCATAAAAATATGTTGAAATTGTCTGAAGTCAAAAAACCCTCCCAAACTGTATGGGTTACAGATGCTGGCCCCCGAGATGATTGGAGTCCTTATGGTGAAAGATGTTGCTATGAATTTGGTTCAAAACTTGTATCTGACGGAGATATAGGCCTTGCTAATCAGGCAGGAAGACATTCTGGAGGTTTGAATGTTCTTTTTGCTGATGGACGAGCAGGGTGGGTCACCAAATTGCAATTTATGACTAATGATATTCACTTAAGTTATGATGCAACTTTTTAGTAATTTAAAATAGAGGCAAATGTTTTATTTTTGTTTTTTCTCTTTTTTCAGTTTTCTCAGAGAACCTGATTTTAAATTCTAATTTTGAGAATGATTTTAGTGGTTGGAAATGTATCAGAATTGAAAAAGATAAACCAGTTTTCGGGGAGAAGGAACTTTCTTTAGTATCAGACACACCGGACAATTCAAAAAATAGTTTAAAAGTCAATTTAGGTTTCCTACAAGATTATAAAGGTTCAAGATGGAATTCAGGAGTTTTTGGTGTTTTAAAAGAAAAAATACCTATTAACAAAGAAAATTTTGTATGTGTAAGTTTTTATGCGAAATGGTTATCCGGGGCTGAATATTTATCTATTGGCCGCCTATGGGGAGGAGGAGAAACAAAGATTATTAAGTTAGAAAAAGAATGGGGAAATTACAATGTTTATTTTAAGTATGATTATGAAGTAAATGAAATAATCTTTTCTCCTGTCAATAGTTTTGGGAAAGTGGTTTCTGGTGAGTTTTTAATAGATAATGTTATTGTTGAAGTAAAGAAAATAGATGAAATAATCAAAGAAAAAAATAAAGAACCCCAGGGAATATCAATTCTATTCTGCGCTCCCCAGTCAGGATATGGGTGGATAGATTTTACATATTTGAGAGAATTATATAAAAAAGGATTTGAAGTTGATCATACTGAAAGCTTGAAAGAAATAACCTGGGATAGAATAAGAAATTATAATTTACTTGTCATATTTCTGTCACCGGGGTATAGCTGGGTTCATATGCAAAAAAGCATACATGATGATGAATTCAAAAATCTAATTGAAAAATATGTTTCTGAAGGCGGTGGTGTTTTATTGATGCCTACTGAAGACAATCTCGGCAGACAGAAACTATTAGAATTGACTGACCTTTTTGGTGCCAAAATACCTGTTGAAAGAATTGTTGAAGAAGATAAAGAAAAAATTGCTTTTCTCTCCCATGCTTCCTATAACGTTCCTGTTGCCCTTACCGATAATATTTACCCATCCCCTGTAAGTGAAGGCGTTAAACATGTCTGGTATCCCTATGCTACTGCCTATCTGTCACAGGCGACAGCCCCTTTAATTCTAGATGAAAACTGGAAGGTCGTATTAAAGGCCTCAAAAACTTCTCATACAGAGCCCATAGATATAAGTAAGTCAACAGAAGTTATAGAGAATCCAATAATAAGACCTGAAAAAGAAAAAGAACCTGTAATTCTTGGAATAAGAGAATATAAGAAAGGAAGAGTTGCTTTATGCGCCCAATGGAGACAGTATTCAATTGGAGCAGGGACAAAATGGATTTACAACAGAGAAGTGTTATCAAAAGGATTAAAAGGGATACAAAGCGATTTTGGAAAGCTTCTTGAAAACATCTATAAATGGCTTGGCGAAGTCTCTTTCTACAGCAAAACATTCGGTGGCTATGCAACAAAAGAAGAGAAATTGGTTCCCCCTAATTTGCGACCCGAAGAAAAAGCTAAATTTGACTATCACTTCTGGGTTTATGAGCCAGAGGTTTTAGGATATAGAAGGCCTCCAAAAGGCAATCTTTACAAAGGATTAATCGGAGCAAGAACATTATATTCAACTGGAAAATCAAGTGTAAAGGAGTATTCAGAAAAAGGGAGGCAGTTTGGACTTGACTTTATAGTTTTTGCTGATGATTTTGAATTCTTAACCCCTGAAAAGTTTGAAAAACTTAAAGAAGATTGCAAAAAATACTCTGATGACAAAATAAAGTTATTCCCGGGGTTCTCTATCCCAAATAATGTTGGTAATTATATGATATTTTATGGAAGAAATCCCGTTTGGCCTCCGGATAAAGTTTTAACAAAAGACAAAAAAAGAATTTACATCCAGGAAGAAGATGAAAAAGGTAACCTTACTGGCTATATTACTCCCTACCTTGACTGGGTATTATCAACTCATCACACAGATGGAAATGTATGTTATTACAATTTTAGAGCAAATAAATTTCGTCAGGATATGTGGGATTTAAAGTTATATGCTGCTGCAGGTATAAGATATTACAAAAATGGAAAACTGTTAGAGGACTTAACTGATGACTATCTTAAGACTGCCCAGTGTACAATAGCACCAAATCCTGTAAGCATAAATGAAATATATTCTGCAGATGAGATAAGGGCTGAGAAAGAAAATAATAACGCTTTAACTTACGTTATGGCAAGAAATATAAACACAATTTTTGATGATGGTTTAAGGTGGACGCATCAGTATGACGGAGTTAACATTTTCAATTCAAATGGTCCTTTAATATATGCCTGGCCATGGTGTCATAGAGTTATAACTTATGGCGGGGAAGAATTCGTGACAGCGATTTCTGTAATGCCTTCATATATTGACGTAAAAAGTGATATTGGATTGAAAGAAATAAGAATTTACAATGGACAAGAACTATTCAGAAGGTTTAAATTCAATGGAGAGAAAGAGTATGTACAGACATTTGTTTTGGATGGAACCGTTCAGAAAAATCTTGTACTTATAGCAGAAGATCTTAAAGGGGGAAAGGCAGTAAGTTTTCCAAGAAGAAATTGGAAGGACGGAGCACTTTCGGTTTCTTTTTGTTCTGACCACGTAAATGCTTATATAGACGGAATTCTGCCACTTGCTCATGGGCCTTACTGGTATCCTATAAACAGAGCGCCTACTTTACCTGTCAATATCGCTGGAGACACATGGGATGGTGGCCCACCTGCCTGCTTACCATTAATCAAGTACCAAGACACAGTTCCTATTTTAGAAACAGAAACTGGTAAAGAAAATGGAAGAAGGTTCGTTCAGACGCCTTTGTTAGAGTTTGCCGACGAAGGGATTCTTGTTGTAAGTTCAGTTAAAGAAAAATTGTATGACGAAAAGGTTACAAATATTGTAAATCCATGGCATACCTATGGGCCAATTGATGATTATTCAAAAATCTTCAATTATAAACAGAGATATATAGAATATGTAACACCAACCGTAGGCGTCCCTGAATCAGGATGGGCTGGACCTGGAGTTAGAGTTGGTATTAATGTAAGTATTTTTAGCGAAGAAATAAATTTTCTTAAAGATGATAAAGTAAAATCCTTACAACTTGGATTTTTTGGTGGAATTGATCCTGAATCTATCATTATTGTTTCTAACGGTGGGAAAGTTTCTGAATATCTATTTAAAGATATTAAGATTGGAGAGCCATTTGTTCTCAACAAAGGCGATTGGATTGCCTTTTATAAAAAAGGAATTTCAAATTCTCATATTTTTGTTAACAGGTCAAATCCGGTTAGACTTGTTCACAAGGGAAATTTAATGTGGTATGCAGAGGGAATTGAAAATATTAAAAAAGGTGAACAACATATTTTTGAAGTTTGCGGAATTGGCATCCCCTTGGATGTTGAAATTGAAAATAAAGAGGATATTTTAAAGATAATCAGATATATTGAAAATGTTGGAGGTTCAGAAATCAGAAGTGGGAAAAGAGTTAGTAATTCAGGAATTGTAGAAATAAACCCAGAAAATTATAACATTGAAGTTTATCTTAGAAAACCAAAAGAAAAAATGAATTTAACTTTACCTTTGATGATTAAACACTTAAATAAAAAATGGTCAGCAGTATTATGGCAAAAGAAGGGTTACTGCAAAGGTGATTATGGAAAAGGAGAAAACAGAATTAGAGACCTTGGAGTAGACGCTTATGGGAATTCTTATATCCCTTTGTATGTTGACTATTCCGAGGAAACTCATGTTATAGCGGGTCATCCAGTGATTGCTCAAACAAAAAAAGGGGAGGAACTTTTTATTCAGGTAACCCATGTTTCTGAAGACCCCCATAAATGGCACATTTCTGTTAATAACCCAACTGATAAAACAGTAAAAACAAAAATTAAAAAGGTTATAGATTTACCGGGAATGAAGTTTACGGAGAAGGAAGTTGTTCTTAATCCAGGTTCTTATATAGTTTTGGAATGAGCTTTGCCAAAAGGAAAACTTTTTGAACCCAATTTGTCACACTGTTTCGACGAAAATAGAAGCGTATGGCATATAATGTGAGAACTTTTATCATTTACCGATTAAGCTGCACTCTCAATGTAGTTACTGCTGGATTTTTACTTTCCCCAATTTACGCCTCAGGCCTTCAATTTCAGCACAAAGATACCTACACCACTGAAAAAGAAGAGGTAGTTATCGTAAATAAGGGACGGGTCTGGGAAGATTTATTGGCTAAAGAGGAATATTTAGGCGGCTGTTTTAAAGGCAAATTCATTATACAAGAACCTTTTGTAAATATCAGCCCTCACTACCCTGGCAGCAACTGGTATGGGAAGAATTCGGGAGAGGAAGAGTTTCTCCCAGGTTATGAAGCAGGTATCATCCTTAGAAAAAAAGACGGATTTTATTACAGAGTATGTTTTTCTACTACTTATAAAGAAATAGGCATTTGGAAAAAAAATGGAGGATGGATTGCAATAAAAGATTATCCATTTGAAATTGGGAAAGAATATGAATTTAATATAGAATTTTCTGGAAACAGAATCAAAGTAAATATAAACGGACAGGATATAATTGATTTTTATGATGTAAGACCAGTCATTCAAAAAGGAAAACTTGGATTAAGTTGTAAAGAAAGTTCTGTTATTTTCAAACATTTAAGTTTTACTTTTACGAAACTTGATTCAAAAAGACAGGAAAATTCTCACTTATTTTATTATAGAAAGTGGCATAACTACGACTGGATTTTTGATAATTTTGAACCAATCTGTAAGTTTAATCGGGATGATATGACATTATATCTGATTAAACTTGCTCCCTCTTTCAGACCAATCGGATATTTTCCTTTATGCTGGCTACAATATCTTGGTCCTGATTGGTACGCAAACAAAATTGAGAAATTTGAAGTTATTGAACAGGGGGAAAAGATAAAATTTCTTGCTCAAGGAACTACACTAAAAAAAGAAATCATAAGCAAATATGTAGTTACAATTTCCTATGACAAAGAAAACAAAAGTTATATTTATGATATTGAAGCAGAATTTGAAGTTTGCGAGGGAAAAACATGGCCCAATGCTTATTCCCTAGAGTTCTTCAATTTTCTTCCTTATAACGTAGTAAACGCAAGTATAGAGCTACACGAAAATCAACGATGGGAAAATTACTATGGATGGATTGTTTGGAAGTCTAAGAATGGTAATTTTCTTAAACATCCAATAAACCATAATGGTTTCTACCCGGGATATGGCGAGAAAAGTGAATTTTTAAGTTTATCAAAAAAAGATGGATTTTTAGGATTTTTTAGTGAAGAAGTAAACCCTGTTTTTAGACTAGTAAAATCAATGGAAAGTGACGAAATCATTCAAAGGTTGTGCGCTTGGAGTCATGATATTCACATTGCTTATGATAGGCCAAAAAATTCCTTACAACCAGGAGTGAAATATTTCATTCATTATCAACTCACAGGCTTATCAAGGGAAAAAGCGGAGGAAATATTAAACAGCAGCCAATTCCCTCCAGATGTAAAAAACCCTGAGTATGAATATCCATATTATAAAAAAGGAGGCAATGATTTTAAAAATGGGATAAAAATTGCTTCACCTCACCAAGTTATGTTATGGAGAAAAGGGAAAAACCAGTATGCCTGGTTTGAAACTCCCGAATTTTGGGATAAGAAAAACGGCTATAATGACAATTTTTCCATTAAAATTGATGGACCTTGTGAAGTTAGAGCAGGAATCGGGCCTTCCTGGTTCGGTGAAAATTATACAGAAAAGAAGTATTTCATAACTGCTTATGTAAAAACTCAAAATGTAAAAGGAAGCGGCCCTTATATTGGCTTTGAATGTTATCATAAGAAAGACAGGAAGGATTATTTGTTTACCCATATTAATGGAACGAAAGACTGGACAAAGATTGGTTTTATCACAGAGAAGCTTACAGGTCTTATTCAGGGAGATTTAATTTTAGGTCTTGATGGAACTGGAACTTGCTGGTTTGATAATGTGGAAATAAACGAGGTTAGAGAAGGAGACCAAATAGAAATTCCCGAATGGGAAAAAATGAAATCGCCGCCTGCATTAAAAGATTTAATTGTATGGTTGAAATTTGAAGAAGAAGGTAACGGGGTTTTTGATCATTCTTATAATGGGAATTCTGCTGAAATAAGAAATCTTAAATGGACAAAAGATGAAAATAAAGATTTCTGTATTGAATTTGACGGTAAAGGAATTTTAACAATCAAAGATAAAGAAGAATTAAATTTCCGAAATGGTTTTACCTTTTGTTTTGACATAAAACCCAATGAAGAATTTAAGTTGTTTGATGGCGCCACAATCTTAAGAAAATATAACCACTTAGTTGTTTCGCTTATGGGCAAAAAATCCCCTTATAGAATAGGTGTTGATATAAATGGTAAATGGGGGAAAAATATAACAGAACCAATTATTTATGGAGGCAAGTGGACAAAGATTATTTTAACTTATGATAATAATATGATAAAAGTATACGTTGACGGAAATAAGGTATTTGAGAAAGAACAGAAGGAAGAAAAAATAATTCCCTCTCCCTTCCCTCTTTGTATAGGCGGTTTCTGGCACGAAGGGAAAATTTCTCAATATAAACTTTTTGAAGGCAAAATCTCTCAGATTAGGCTATATAGTTATCCGTTGAGCGAAGAAAAGGTAAGAACAATGTTTCTTGAACAATGAGTATCTATGAGAAAGATTTTATTATTCATTCCTTTACTACCTGTCCTCTTAAACTCAGAAATAACTTTTTTTCGCGATAGCTTAATTCCTTATCAGAAATTCAAGGAAGATAATCTTTTTCAGTACTGGGAAGCAGTAAAGACAGAAGGTTCAAAAATTTTCATAGACAATAACATTAAACTAACCAAAGACGGTTCTATCTGCATATTGATTGAGAAAAATAATTCTTATGCAAATCTTTATAGTCCACTTGTTTCTGTTGATGAAAATAAAAAATACTTTTTTTCGATTTTTTATAAACAGATTTGGGAAAGCAAAGGGCACGATAAATTTGTAGGAATAAGTTCAGGAGTTGTAATTGAATGGTGTGATAGAAATAAGAAGCTAATTTCTACCGACCATATAAGTAGATTTACTTATAGCCAGATTGATTGGGATATAAGAGATGCGATTTTAACAAGTCCTGTCAACTCAGCATTTGCAAGAGTAAAAATAAGCATATCAAATAATAGCGAAAAACAGGTTGGGAAATTTCTGACTTCAAGGTTATGGATTGATAACATTCAATTTAGGGAATATACTCCACCTCCTTCACCTGAATTTGCTAAAGATGAATTTCTCACAGATATTGATAGATTTCCGACTTCGTTCCGTTTAACACTATTTTTTCCAGCATTAGACCCAGGTTTTCGCGGGAAGGGTAGCAAATGGTGTAAAATTATCGACGACACGGATGCTATAAAAGGGAAGGCCGTACATATTCCCCAAACAGGCGAAAGAGGACTTGTTTTCCACTCTCCTTATTTTCCCTCTCTGCCAGCTGGCTTGTACAGATTTAAAATTAGGGCAAAAGTTAACATAAAACAACAAAATCTAAATATCGGTATCCTTGATATTACCTCTCAGTTTTCGGGAACGAGGCTTCTAATAAATTTTAATACCTCAAATTTTGATAAGGAGAAAAAATACACTACTTTTACTGAAGATTTTATTATTAGAGAAACTGGTTGGTGGTGTATAAGAGTTTATACTGAGGGAAACATTGAATGGTATATCGACAATATCATAATTATTCCTATTAGCAATTTCACAGATGAAGATCTGGTTGAAATTTTTCCTGGGATAGACGGATTCATTGACGAAGATTTATCCCCAAGAAGAGAAAAACCATTAAAGATTCTTGTTTTTTCGGGTCTTTTCTATGAAGATTATGATGATGTTTTGAAGGACTTAGGAGAAGTTGAAAGGATATATTTACATGTAACAATGAACACTCCTGTATTTGATAATCTACCCGAGGACGTGAGGGCTTTCTTTGATAATAATCTTATATTTTTAAGTAATATTAACATTAAAGCGATACCGTTGAGATATAAAAATTACATTAGGGCATTTGTCAAAAGGGGTGGCAATTTAATTATTGCTCTTGGACACCTAAGTTACGAAAACACCGGATGGAAAAGTTCCCTTTTAGAGGAGGTTCTGCCATTTGAAATCGAAGACGGCAAGTTTGATTTTTCCAAAGAAGGTCTTTTTCTTAAGAAGGACATTGAAGCCTCATTTTTAAAAGATGTAAATTTTAATGAAAGTACAAGTGTCTATTATTTATATAAAGTAGGTAAGTTAAAACCAAATTGTAACGTGTATGTGAGCGCAGGAGGTTTTCCGTTCTTAACAATTGCAGTCTATTTCAAAGGTAAAGTAGCTTGTTTTCTTGGTGCCAATACCGGGGAGAAAACAAGAGAGCAAATTCCTTTCTGGCAGGCAGATGAATGGAAGGTTCTTCTCAGGAATTTAATTCTGTTTTTAACTGGAGGTTGAAATGAGGAAAGTTTTTTTATTTTTAGTTACCCTAAGTATGTTTTCGCATTCACAGAATGTTACAAAAATAGAGGGAGAAGATAAAGTTGTTAATTTTCAGAAAGGAGTTGAAATAGTTGAAGATTCAAAGGCATCCGGCGGAAAATCATTAAAAGTTCCTTCCACCGGCGTCCCACCTTGGAATGTTGTCTATTTCGGGATTCCAATTGAAAACCCTGGTGAATATAGATTGAAAATAAGATATAGATTAGAGAATGCTCCTCAGTTAGGTAGGGGGTGGAGAACTGATATAAGAATTAGTAATATCCTTCAGGAATATGGTGTGATTTATGGATATAAGACAAAGAATAGGGATTCTTACAATGAGTATTCTATTGATTTTCTCTTGAATGAAAAAACCCAAGTTTCTTTTTACATGAGATGGGATGGAAGCGGAGGAGAACCGGTAATTTATATTGATAAATTTGAGATTGCAAGAATTGGCAATTTACCAGAAGTAAGAATAGTAGATGTTTTCCCAGATAAAATAAGATACCTTCCATATGAAAATGGAAAGGTAGGTGTAAAAGTTGAAAATTTAACTCAAGAAAATAAAAATATAAAATTAAGGTTTGATCTTATAACCGACATCGATGAAATAAAGAAAACAGAGGTTAAAGATATAAATGTTGCCTCTGGCCAAATAAAGAGTGTAAGTTTTCCCTTCAAACTTGATAATACAAGATATGGATATTCAACAAAATTTACTCTATTTGAAAATGGTAACATTCTTGACCTTAAAGAGGAATTCTTTACGGTCCATGAAAATCCTTGGGCTATAGCGGTTTGTGGTGTAAGAGACGAAGCAATGAAAGAATACTATCCTAATTGGGGTCATGTTTTTTATAATATAGGCGCAACTGACCCTATGATAAAAGAATGTGCTTTAAGAGCAAGAAAAGAATATGTGACCTGTACTGAGTTTTTTAGTTGGTCTCCTGGAGAACCATTCTATATGGCACCGGATGAGGAAATATGGATTAGAGGTAATGGCGGTAATCTGCTAAGGAGTAAAAGAGAAATAATAGGAGAAGTAGGGGAGTTGAAAAAATACGGTATTGCCTCCATAAGCTATATTGCGCAACAGGCAATGGGAGAGAAAACGATAGAAATATTGAAAAAAAAGCCTTACTGGTTCGCATATACAAGAGAGGGCGAGTTGATTGAATTTTACAAGGTTTCCGAACTCTATAGACAAAGAGAGTTTTGGAAAACCTTTGATTGGGATGGCTATAAAAAAATACGCCCAGATTTCACCGGATGGCAGGATACCGAGGAAAACTGGAAAAAATATATTGAATTCTGGAAACCGTATAGGGAAAAAGTTAGAGAGCTTTCAACAATAGGGTATTTCGTCCCCAATTATGGGTTAAAAGAAGTTGTTGAATATGTTGCAAACCAGGTAATAGAATCAACAACAATTTTTGCTTGGGAGGGCATAAGATGGGATTGTGGGCATTTAAACACTGGGCCAATCTGGGGTTCTTATTCTCCTTTTCATGATTTTTTCGGAAAGCCAATTGCAAAAACAAAAGAAGAAATGGAACAACAGACAATTGAGAATTTAAAATTGATTAAAAAGATTGTTAGAAAAAAGTATCCAAATTTTGTATTTGGGACAAACTTTGGTTCTTATGAAGAAACGAGACGTTTTCCAAAAATGGTAGAAGAATTCTGTAAGGATGGCGGCTGGCTACTTGACGAAGTTTCATATAGTTACAATTCACCCACAAGTCCATATAACAAATGGGATAAATATTATAAAATTATGGCAGAACAAGGGGATTATATTCTTTCCTCTGGTGGGCATTATAATCCTTTTTCGTTAAATAGAAATGGCGGGAAATACCCGGTTGACAGGATTTACGAATCAATATTCAGAATTGCGGGTAAGGGACATCCCAATACACTTTATTATAATTCTCAGACAAATGTTGGTAATTTCGCTCAATTTCTCGTGAGATTCGGGAAATTCACCTTTGGAACCGGACTAAAGAGAATAAAGCATCCTGAAAAAATACTAGAAGTTGCACCAGGCCATCTGTGGTGGAGGGAAACAGTCAATGAGTTAGAGGGTAATAAGTACAGGTATTTAGTAATTCATCTTATAAACCCACCAGTAATAACAGATATAGAAAAAAATCCGGAAAGTATTCTCCCTGAACCAGTTGAGAATATCAAGATTACCTTGAAAAACAAAGAGAAAGTTATCAAGGCCTATTCGTTATCATGCGAACCATTTACAAAGGATGAAAAACCAGAAACAAAATGCTCTGAACTAAACATAGATATAGTCAATGGAAAAGCCGAAATATTTTTACCTTCTCTATTTTACTGGAAGATGCTGCTGATAAAACTTTTAAGGTGATAGGGAGGCAAAAGTGAAAACGATTTTCCTGATTTCATTTCTTTTAAGCATCCAAACACTTTTTGCTGAAATAAAAGTTAGCCAATTGACTGACGAAATAATAGTAGAAAACAATAAAATCAAACTTGTCATTTCTCCCAAGAGAGGCGGCATTGTTTCAAGTTTTTATTATAAAAACTGGGGGAGAAACAAAATAAAAGATATAATCCCGGAAAAGAAAAAATATATGGGCCTTTTTATGGATCATTTATGGGGACAAAATTGGCCTGGGGAGTTGTTAGAAGTTCCGTATGACATCGTTTCAATTGACAGAAACAGTGATTTTGTTTCTATAGTTTTAGGAAAGGCAATCGCTGGCAAATGGCAAGGTACAGAGCAGGAAATAATAAAAAATTTGACTCTTGAAAAAAAATACACTGTAAGGGACAACTTAGAGATTGTCAGGTGCTATATAAGACTTAAAAACGATACCGAAAAAAGCAAACTACCTGCATACTGGTTGCAGAATGTATTTTTTATAGGTGGCGACTATGATAGTGAAAATGATATATTTTTTAGACCTTCATTAAGAGGGATAAGAAAAAGTAGAAAAGGAACCGGCGAAAGTGATTTTTTAAAAGACCCATATGCCGGATGGAGTGGAGCGATAGATACTGAAAAAAAAGAAGGCATTATCTTCTTAATGGACTATAATTACCTTGATATGCTTTATAATTGTGGTGGGAATACAACTCTTGAATTTATGTTTGATAAAATTCCTATACCTCCGGACAAATTCTGGGAAACAGAAATTGTTATGATTCCTTTTACAGGGATTGGTTATATTGTCCATTGCTCACTTAATATTTTAACTGGAATAGATATTAAGCGAGAAAATAGGAAAATAATATTAAGGCATCTGATAAAAGGGGTTCTAAAAGATTTAAAAAACTTGCAGTTAAACACAGAAATTTTGAATCCTCTTGAGAACAAGAAACTTTCTCTCCAGCCTTTTAGGATAGACACGGTTAACAGTGATAGATTCACAGAAATTATTCAGGAAGAAAGTGTAGATTTACCTGACCCTCTCGTAGTACTTGTTAAAATAACGGGAGACAATATTTCGGAAGAGTATCTTGACTTTTATCCTGGCAGCTACGGCTATGCCGATAACGTTCAGCAAGATATGGTAACTCCACTATTTAAAGCCACAAAACCTAAGAAACACGTGAAAATTATGAAGCCGGATAAAATTGAAAGAATATATGATGAAAAGCTTGATATATTTTTTATGCAAGGACTAATGTCAGAAAACTACAAAATTGAAGACCTGATAGAAAAAAACAAATGCAAATACAACATTGTATCTGATTACGGATATTACAGCATTGGGCTGGAAGGGCCAAGGATAACATATTTCCCTTTCGATTATAATGAAATTATGAAGAAAGATATTATAATTATTGGAGATGTAAATGTTGACTGTCTGGGGAAGTTGGGAACTGAAATATTAAAAGATTATATTGTCAATGGAGGTAATGTTATTTTCCTTGGTGGCTTAGTCTCATATGGAAATGGCGGGCTAAAGGATACTGGCCTCTCCGATATTATACCAATAGAAATAACTGATTCGTTTTTCGACATAAGATTTGACAGAAATTCATACTTAGTTTTTGATGAACAACTCTTTAATGGCTTGAAGACAAGAAATAAATTATATTGTCCTTACATTCACAAGGTTAAAGCAAAAGCAGATTCAAAAATTTTAATTAAGACAAACAGAGGTGACCCTTTTCTTATCTATAAAGAATTGGAGAAGGGCGGGAAAATATTTTGTATTACAGGCGCGCCTTTTGAATATAATACCCTAAGAGTTTTCTTTAAAACCGGGTGCTGGGAGAAGATACTGGAGAAAATAATTCTACACACTGCTGAAAAAGGGGAACAATGAAACGGGTTTTTCTTTGTTTTCATCACCATTCTGATTTAATATGGAGAAGGACAAAAGAGGATTATGACAGGGTCAGAGAAGAACAGATATTATATAATTTAAATCTATTTAAAAAATATCGCGAATTTAGATTTTGTTTTGCTCAGGCATATATAATTGAAACATTTTTAAAACAGCATCCTGAATACTTCTCTAAGATAAAACAACTTGTTAAAGAAAAAAAGATTTATTTTGTCGGTGGAATGATAAGTATCCCCGATACAAATTTAGTTTGTGGGGAAGCGATAATTAGAAACATTTTTTTAGGGAGGAAATATTATAAAGAGCATTTCAATGTTGAGATAGAGATTGCGTGGTTTATGGATGCCTTTGGCATGAGCGGTCAAATTCCTCAGATTCTGAGGAAATCAAATTTTAAATATTTATTACCAGGCAGAACACCAGGTCTTCCTGAAAATTTCGGCAGTGATTTCTTATGGGAAGGAATTGATGGAAGCAAAATTTTAACATCTTTTGCCACTGGTAGCATTACCACCCACACCCATCTTTGTAATCTTCCTATAATATATTCTCCAAATGAAAGAATGGAGGCCTCTATAATTGAAATGTTAAAACAGAATAGAGAGAAACTATTTGCTTTTTATTGTTTAGAAGAAGGGTTTTTTGATGAACAGATTTTTTCAAACATTAAAAATTACAAAGAAATGATGATAACTCAGCCAATTGATTATTATAAAACTTTAAAAAATGAGAAATTACCTATTTTTAAAGGTGAGTTTAATCCTGAATTTACAGGTTGTTATACTACAAGAATTGAAATAAAGAAATTAAATAGAAAAGCGGAAAATATTCTTATTAATTGTGAAAAAATAAACTCAATTGCCAATATAGTTAAGAGCATAGAATATGATAATAATTTCTTTAATAACTTATGGGAAAAACTTGCAATATGTCAATTTCACGATGGAATATGTGGCTGCCATATTGATGATGTATATACAGATATGCTGAATGAATTTACTGATATAATAGAAAAGGCATATTCTAAAACATATTATTGTATATCAAAAATTGTTTCGAAAGGAAACAAAAATAAAATAATGCTTTTAAATACAAATCCATGGCAAAGAAAAGATATTGTCTTTCTTGAAGGTAAACATAATATTGAAATATTTGATAAAAACAAAAAGATAAACACACAAAACTATAATAATGGAGTTTTCTTTATTGGCACAGTCCCTTCCTTCGGCTATAAGTTTTTAAATTTCAAAAATTGTGAGAAGAAAAAAGAAAGGATTATAAACAGAGAAAAAGATATTGAAAATTATAAGTTTGAAAATAATTACTATAAAATTATCACAGAGAAAAACGAGTTGAAGATTTTACCAAAATTTCTGAAAAAAGACATTTTTGGCAGAAACATTTTTGAGGTCGCTTTCAGAGAAGATAGAGGCACATTATGGACAGAAGATTTTTGTGGTCTTTTAATGGGAAAAGAGTTTGAAGATGAAAGAATAATAAATATTATTGAAGGAGATGTTTTTACAAATATAAGAATAGAAGGTAAAGTAAAGGAAATAGAATCTGGTTTTGAACATTATCAATTGTGGGATGGATTTGAAAAACTATCGTGGAAGAAGGAAATCTTCATTTTTAATGAGCTTAAATTTATTATCCTCAACCTGAAATTATATTGGAAAGGCAGAAACACAAAAGTATTCTTGTCCATTCCAACAAAGATAAATCCTACAAAAACAAAGGCCATCTATGAAATACCTTTCGGCTATATTGAAAGGAAGCCTTATTTTGAGGTTGAATTTAAGAATCAACAAAACATGGCAAATCTAGCAAGGAATATTTGTTCTACTTCAAAAGGCGACTGGCCATGTCTGAACTGGGTATATTATTATGATGATAAAATCGGCTTAACGGTCGCAAATAAAGGGACACCCGGTCAACAATTAAGTAATGGCAGAATACTCATTTCTCTATTAAGAAGCCCAACCCAAAAGGCAAGCGGTTTTATTCCTGATATAGGTAGTTATGACAACGGTACCCATTACTATGAATTTTTGATATTACCTTTAGAACCAGAAAAAATTGCGGAAGTCATTAAATCAGCCTACAATTTTACAAATCCTGTCTTTTGTACAATAACAAACACAAATGAAGATTTTCCCAAAGAGTTAATTTCAATTGAGACAAAAGGAGTTGTCTTATCTGCTTTCAAAATGGCAGAGGACAAAAGAGGATATGTAATGAGAATTTTTGAAAGTGAAGGGAAAGCAAAAAAGTTAGATGTTAAAATAAATTTTGATTTTAAAGGAATTTATGAAGCAGATCTGATGGAGAATTTAATAAATAAAGTCAGCTTCCAAGATTTAAAAATCAACCCATTTGAAATAAAAACGTATTTCATCAAAACGTAAAAATCATTTCTGCAGTTATTGTATAACATCCTTCTATCTTACTTATGCTCTTGACAATTCGTTATAAATGCGTTAACGATATGAGAGATGGACAAGAAGCTAACCATCCGAGATGTAGCCAAGAAGGCTGGGGTTTCCCCTGCAGTTGTCTCAGTTATTCTTAACAATAAGGAAAACCAGGGTATTTTTGTCAGCCAAGCGACTAAGAAGCGAGTCCTTCAGGTAATTAAGCAAACCCACTATGTTCCTGTAAAAAGCGCCAGAGACTTGATGACCAGAAGGACCAATGTCATCGGAGTAATCTGCCACCGACTCACCCCATTCTTTGCTGAGCTACTCACCCATATTCAGCAAGCGGCCACTAGAAATAATCTGGAAATTATTCCTTACCTGACCGAGGGGAAACCGGACCTCGAAGAAAAATACCTGAAGCAGTCTCTGGACGGGCGAGTAGATGGATTGATTGCCCTGGCGAGAACCAGGGGCAGTCTGCGCCGGTATATCCGTTTTAGCCAACCTCCTGATAATCTCCGTCTCGTTTACTACGGAGACCCTCTTCCTGGTATACCTACCTTTCACTTTGATGAAGACCAGGTAGGTCAAGTGGCTTTCCAACACCTTTACAAAATCGGTTGCCGCCGACTCGGAATCGTAGGGGGTTCCGTTAGCGACAGACGAAACCAATCTTTCCTAAAAGAAGCCAGGCAAGCTGGAGCAAAAGTAGTCTGGACACCAGGACAGCGGTGGATAGGCTATCTCTCTGATGTAATTTCTGTCTTAAAAGAAATGATGGCTAACTCTCCGAGTTTGCCAGATGGCCTTTTCTGTTATAATGAATTGGTAGGATTGGCTTTCCTATCCATCGCCTGGCAAAGAGGTATTCGGGTCCCTGATGAGGTAGCAGTGATGGCCTGCGATAATACTGAGTTAGCAACTTACACCAACCCTCCCCTTTCCAGTATTGACGTGAACATTCCCCTTCTGGCTGAGACGGCGGTGAAGAAGATTTGCTCTCTGGTAACTGGAGAAAAAATGACAGAGAAACATACTATTATCCCAGTGCGGCTGGTGGTCCGGGAAAGCACCGGGAGAAAAATAAGGGGGTAGCATGCGAAGCAACAGTTTTTTTGTCTTCAGCCAGCCTCTCTTACTTTTCTTTATCATAATAAGCGGCTCTGCTTTTCCTGGGGGAAGTGCCGAGGTAACTTCTCCTTTTTTGCGAGTACCCAAGGTAAGCAAACCTCCGGTGATTGATGGTAGTTTGAACTTCTCTGACTGGTCTGAAGCCTGCCGGTTTACCGGGATGGTAAATTTAAAAGGCTGGTACCTCGGACCTGACTTTGACACCCAGTGGTACCTGGCTCATGACCAGCATCACCTTTACATTGCCGCTCTTTGCTGGATGCCTCAAGGCACCAGTTTTCTCGCTCAAACCAGCCAGAATGACGATGGTATGATTCTCTCTGATGACCACTTGGAAATCCAGTTCAGCTTTTATGATAGAGACCAGGCTGGCTCTCTCAAGTTTTACAAAATCATGGTCAACCCATTAGGAGCAGTTTACGACACGATCTATAACTGGTTGCCTGGACAAGACCGAGCGGACTGGACCGCTGGTAAGATTGTGAGCCAGACTCATCTTTACCTGGGAAAACAGCACTGGGTGGTGGAAATGGCTATTCCTCTGAAAGAACTGGAAATGGATAAGATTGAAGGGAAGAAAATGCTCCTTCAAGTAGTCAGAGCCAGCGGGACTACTGGGGAAATGTTTTATTGCGGATGGGTAGGGGCTCCCTGGATGAACTGGTCTCAGTTCGGAGAAGTTTATTTTGACGGCCCGGTGACCGGTTTTTCCCTGGTTCACTTGGGTAACATATCCAAAGGGGGAATACAACTCAGAGCCATTTTCTTCGGGAAAGGATACAGCGGCGAGAGAAAAGTGAAGTTATTAATAGAAAACCGCTCGCGGGAAAAAATTCTCTATTCTCGGGAAATAGTAAAAACAGTAGTTTCTGGAGACCGGGTGGAATGCTGGCAGACTGACCGGCTTCCGATAGAAAAGGAAGGAAACATTCTTGCTATTAAGGCAACCCAGGAAAATCCCGAAGGCGAGGTTGTTCTCTATCAGGCGGAAATCCCTTTTGTGCAAATAGACAAGAAGATGGAAGAAACTTATATCCAACCTTGGCTGGCCAGACATAAATGGATCCAGGAACTGAAGGTGAACTATCGTTATGCTTACGCCCCTTCTTTCAACAAAATTCACGTCTGGGTAAAAAACAAGGTTGACCTTAATTTAGTCCAAGAAAAAGATAAGGAAAGAGCCAAACTGGTCGCGGAAGCAGACAGATTGGTTGCCCGCGTCCTCAGCGTTAACGGCCAGGAAATAAGCCGAGCTGAAGGAAAAATTACCAACCAGGAAGGCGAAACGGTCATTATCCTGAAAGAACCTCTGCCTGAGGGTAAATACGTCCTTCATTCTTCGCTTTTTAAGGCAAGCGAACTAGCGGATGAGGGGAAAGAAGAGTTTGTCCGTCAGTATTTTCCTTGGGAGAATGATCAACTCGGTAAGGAAAAGGTGGTTATCCCCCCTTATACTCCGATTCAGTTGCAGGAAAAATCCCTAATTGTTTGGGGAAGAAAGTATCTCCTGGGTGATACAGGTTTACCGATCTCCATTCAGGCAGACGGCCAGGAAATTCTTTCTGGAGAGATTTCTCTGGAAAGCAAACAGGCAGGAGTAACAATCACCGCTACAGCCAAATCACCAATTAAAATCTCCCTTGAGCCTGGCTATAAATTTCCCCAGGGTTATGAAAAGTACTGGTATCAGGCCACCTGCCCGAAAGTTTCCTTGGAAACGACAGAAGGATATGGAGCCAAGGTAAAAGGTGTAGCCCAGCTGGGCCAGTTAGGAATAAAGGTTAACGGTCAGATGGATTACACCGGGTGGTACCGGGTGAATCTTCAAATCATTCCAGAAGAAAAAATAAAGGTAGAAAGCCTGGACCTGGTCATTCCTTTTTCAGGAAAAGAAGCCCAACTAATGGCCTTCAAAAATTCTTACAACATCAACAGTTGTGGCCGGATACCACCCGGGGAAGGCGTCATTTGGAAAAGCACCCAGATTTCTAACGTAATTAACTGCCTGAACTCCTTCGTTCCCATCGCTTTTGTCGGTAATTATTCTCGGGGCCTACGCTGGTATGCGGAATGGGACCGAGGCTGGGTGGTGGAGGATCGGGAACCATTGATGCAATTAGAAAGAGTGAAAGGAAAACTTTTCCTTAGATGCCGGTTGGTGAATACCCCAGCTGTGTTAGACCGCCCCAGAGAAATTGAATTTGTCCTTCAAGCCGTTCCCATGAAACCAAAACCGACCAACTATCGCCGGATTGCCTGGAAGTATCCCGAACCTCTGTTTGCTCATGATACCTCAGGCAATAGATACTATGGAAACGCCCTGGACACGATTACCCTTTACACTGAGGAGGAGTATCAAGCCCTCAAAGATTTTTATTATCACTGGCCAATTCAGCATGGCCGGCGGATCGGGAAAGGCACCTTGGAGTATGGCATGAGCTGGTTGGAGCCAGCAAGAAAAGGTTATCCCTTAGTAGAGTATGGTTCTACCTGGGTACACGGGATTGGCTGCCAGGAGATGCCGGTTTTTAAAGGGGAATGGTGTCTGGGCGAGTTTGACCGGGTGAAACACGTTGAGGTCACCAGGAAAGGAACTAACAACTATGGAGCAACCACTGTTTTTCAAACAGATGACCAGGTAACAGAAGTCCTGACCGCGGCTAATGAAAGCTTCATTGACTTTTTCATTTACTACATGACCCGGCTGGCAGAAAAATGCGGAATAAATGGCACCTTTTATGACAACTGGACACCTTACATCAGATTTCCAGTAAGAACTGACATTACCGGTGACGCCTATCGTCGGGAGGATGGCAGGTTTTACGGGAGATTCAATGTCTTCCGGCGGCATGAATGGACAAAAAGATTAGCCACGGCTTTCTGGCTGGCCGGGAGACCGCCATTTCAGATTGTAGCTGATGAGCCGGATGTTTCTTTTATTGAGGCTTCCTGGTTTATTGAAGGACACTGGTACCATACCTCACCGCATAAGGATCTCATTGACCAGGGAATGAGCCCGGATAGATTTGCAGCCACTGCCGCCAAACCTGGCCAGGTGGCTTATGTCGCCACCCATATTCCTCCGTCCATTGGAGCTGACGGTAAACCCACTGGTTATAATATCAGAAGCGCCAGAGTAGTTCTGGCTTATTGTTTTCTTCATGACTTAGGTTGCTCTATTTACTACCTCCACTATCCCCAGGCAGAAAATATTGTCAAAGCCTTTGAGATGGAAGTGAAGTTTTTTGATGGGGCTAAGTTTCTTCCCTACTGGGAAGAAACAGCCTGGATAACAGGACTACCAGAAGGAGTAATCCTTGGCGGATACCTTCATCCAGCAAAAGAAAAAGCCATCCTGGTCCTTCTTAACTCCACCGAAACCAAGAAAGAGTTTACTCCTACGTTGTCAGGCAAGGCACTATTGGACAGGGAAATTAAGGCAGTAAGAAATTTGGAAACAAGAATGCCTTTAGCTAGACAGGCTAACTTCTTCGGTCCGATTTCTCTTGATCGACATGAGGTAGTTTTCCTTCTAGTAGAATAATTGGGATGCTTGATTAAACTGCAAAAAGCGAAAAAATTCAATGGAGGTAAACCATGACCAGCCAGAATTCTGCGGTGAAAATTGTTTGTCTTTTCCTCCTCGTCCTTTCTTCCTTCGCCTCAAGCCAGAAAAAACAGTCTGAGGAAATTGGCTTCCCTATTCTCCGTCTTCCTCAAATAAGCCCAAAACCAGTGATAGATGGATTCATCAACCAGGACGAGTGGAAGGGGGCAGCCGCTGTGACTGGCTTTGTCAACTACGGATTTCCGCCCACTCCCCTGCCCCAGTTTCTCCAACCTGTTTGGTACCTTGCCTACGACCAAGAGTATGTTTATCTCGCCCATCGGTATCCGGTCTTTCCTCCTGGAACGCTCCGGGCACGGGCTAAAACCAAAGAAAAGGCTGAGGCCCAGTTTTTTCAAGATAGCATCTTAATGGATGACCACACTGAAATTCAGATTGTGACTGTTGGCCGAAAAAATGCTATCCAGAGCCATTTCTACAAGTTTGCGACCAACCCCTGGGATATGGTCAGCGACCAGAAGGTTCAATACTCTATTGGTCAAATGGGCCAGGAATATGAAAGCCGGACAGTTGCCCAATCACGGTTTCAGGATACTTTCTGGGAACAAGAAATAGCCATCCCGCTTAAAGATCTGAACGTGAGTAAGATAGCCGATGGTCAAACCTGGGTGCTCCAGCTGGTCTCGGCTCAGGACCCAGGATATAATTTCTACTCTTGGGCTTATGACGCCCACTGGCTTCACAATGACCAGCACCCGGAAGTCATCCTGGATTCACAGGCAATGGCTTTCCAGTTTCTTTCTCTGGGTGACTGGATGAAAGGCAATCCTGAGTTTAAGTTTCAGGCTTTCAATCCTGGCAAAGTCCTTCGCCGGTTAGTAATCAAGGTAGCCATTACCGACCCAAACGGCCGATTAATTTTTGCTGAAGAAAAACAAGTCCGAGTCAATCCCCTTGAGGTCAAAACAGAAGTTATCTCTGGTAAGAAACTTACTCTGGTTCCCCGGGCGACTGTCTCCGGAATCACCAGAGACAATCTGGTTTCCATAACGGTGACAGAGCCGGAGACAGGAAAACTTTATTACCAAGCAAAATTACCAGTCATACCGGAAGATTCGCCGGTACTCCAGAATTACATCAAGAATCTTCAAGCCGGAAGAAAACCAGTAGCCCCAGACCTTAGTTTTGCTTATATGCCAAGTTATCACCTATTGAAAGCCGAGGCTGATGTCGGCATTCTCGGCCTTGACCGGGAAATATCAGAAAGAGCGGCTTACTTTAGGACATCATTCGGAAAGGAGGGTGGGAAACTGATTGGTTTGAACACTGGGCCATTTGACCAGTCTGGTCTGGCCTCGCTCACTTTTCGGTTCCCTCCTTTAGATGAGGGTAATTACTGGATTAACCTGGAAATTCTGGACTACCAGGGCCGCCCATTTCTGACGAAAAAAGACACTTTCCAGCGAGTCTTTTTCCCCTTTGAAAATAATAAACTTGGTCTGAATAACCGAATTATCCGGCCTTACCAATCTCTTCAGACCACCGACAAAGGTTTGCTCTTTACCAGTGGGGAATGTGAACTCACTGAAATTGGTTTGCCCAAACAGTTTACAAACCGACTGGTACCAACCTCTCAGAATATTCTGTCTGGGCCGGTTAGACTGTTTCTTGAGCAGGCAGGCAGAAGAATAGAGGTAAAAGGACAGGGAATTTCCTGGACAAAAAAGACTCCGGAAAAGGTGGAACTCATCGCCAGCAGCCAGGTTGGGAACATGAACTTCCAGGTAAAGGGTGAAGCTGAATACGATGGCCAGTATTTTATCACCTTGACGATGGAACCCCATGGCCGCATCTCAATGGAAAAACTCACTTTGGAAATTCCGGTGAACAATCCCGTAGATGTCATCAGACCAGGGACGGTTTCCAGCAGCTACTTTAACAATGCCAATCCATATTCTCAGGTGAAAAACGGTCTTCTCTGGAGCAATGTCCTGGCAGGGGAAACACCCCATATTATCTTTCTGGGAAATGGAGAACGAGGTCTTTACTGGTACACTGAATCTTTTCAAGGCTGGTTCTTGCGCTATGACAAGCCTTTCGTTGAAATAGAAAAGCAACATGCCAGGACAGTCCTTCGCCTGTCCTTAGTCAATGACTTTTTTATTCTTAGCCAAAAAAGAAGTTTGAGCTTTGCTTTTCTAATGGTGCCAGTGAAACCATTGCCTACTGACAGTCGGGCAAGACAGTGGGATAATGAGAGGTCTCATGTGGGCGCAGGAAGCTGGTGGGGTACTATCGGCGCCTTTGTTTTTCCCCAGAAACCTGAAGAATGGTTTTACTTTGTCCGGGGGATACCCTTTGAATACCAAGGCAGACCGGTATTGGCCGGTTTTGACACCATACCCCCAGCAGAGGCAGGCTCGAATGGACAACGCTTTTGGCGTAAGGAGAAAGAATATGGGGCTTACCGGGCGGCTGACCTCATTGGGTATCTTCAGCCAGAATTCAAAGTGTTTTCTGGTGAGTGGGTGGACAAAACCAATCCGCCAATCCAGCCAACTTCTGAGTTGCTTAAACGGCTGGATAAACAGGGACAACCCATCTGGCCAGAGCCAGAACAAAGGAGCATCTACTTAAAAGACTGTCTTACCAGAAGTTTTATTGATTTTGAAGTTTACTACTTCTACCAGATGGCGAAGAACACTGGAGTGGGCGGATATTGGTGGGATTGGCATTCCTATCGGGAGGGAAGGTCATTGCTAAAGGGAACCGCTTTTCTGGCTGATGATGGTTCCCTCCGGCCCAAAAATAGCATTTTTTTAGTTCGGGAGATGTATAAACGGATCGCCACCATTTGCGATGAATTAGGTATTGCCAACACTAACAATGTTTACGCTCCTGGTCCAGTCTATCAGGTCCCTTGGATAGAAAGAATCAACTCCTCGGAAGCTATGTATTTAGAAACCGCAGCAGATGATATGTTCACCGCTCATGGCCTGGACAAGTACCGTGCCCTGATCGGTAAGTACTCTGGTTTACCGGTTACCATTGTAATGAACATTCCCATTAATCTGCATGACCACCGGGCAAGAAGCGTTATTGCTCTCTCCCTACTTCACGATAACGGTATCTTCGGGATCTGGAAACCAGAACAACCAGGGACAATTACCAGGATATTGAAAGATTTCGGTTACTTTTCTCCAGAAACAGAGTGGATTCCCTACTGGCGTTCCAAGAGTCTGGTGGAAATGTCAAAGCCAGAAATTCTAACTACCGTTTACCGCCGGAAAGAGGGAGAAAAGGAAAGATACCTATCGGTGCTGGTCAACCCCCAAACCACAGAATTGACCACCAATCTTGCCCTGAAAGTGAAAACAATCAGTCCAGCCAAGGTAACAGACTTAGAAACAGGTCAGCCCCTCTTCTGGAAAAAGGGGAAAAACGGCCTGGAAATAGAAAACATCCAGGTACCTTCTCACGAATTCAGATTGGTGGGTATAAGTTTGGGTGAGCTATGAAAAAGAAAATAGTTTTCAGCTTGGCTTTCATTTGCCTACTCCCTCGAAATGGAAAGGTTCAACCAGCCACTGAGCTGCCTGAAGATTCAACCGCGTTCTGGAAAGTCTACCAGCCAGGGGTTAACACTTTGGCTCTCTTCCAGTTTGACCAGCCGCAACCAGAGAAAGATTCCAGTGGCCAATCTGAAAATCTCATCTTCCCACCAGGAATAGAAATTGGAGATGGTAAATTTGGCCAAGCTTTAGAGTTTAAACCAGGACATCAGCCTGTTAAGATAAACCTGGGACAAAGTCTTTTTGCCCAGGAAAGGTTCATCATTGATTTTTGGTTTAAACCAGAAAAGATACCAGAAAAAGGTGAGGTTTTTCTTCTTTTCAAGGAACATCAGTTCCAGAAAAGCAACGGATTTTCTTTGGGCCTTACGCAAGACGGTGCGCTTGTCTGGCGGCACCGCACTTTAGTTTCTTCAGAGAAAAGTCATCCAGAATGGTTTGGGGAATTAAGGTCGCCTGAGAAAGTGGTAAAGGTCGGTCACTGGCATCATGTCGCTATCTATGTAGGTGCCTTTTCCCATGTTTACCAATCAGATAATGCTTACCTCTGGTTAGATGGAAAAGTGGTCAGTCAAATTCCCCACGGCTGGCGTTACATCAATTATCACTTAAAAGAAGAGGGAAAAACCAGTTTTTGTCTGGGAGGTAATCCTAAAGAAAATTATAAATTCCTTGGAAAAATTGACCAGTTTCGGGTTCTCACCGGGATTTATCGCCAGTTTTACCCCATACCTGATGAGTCCTTTGTTGATCCAGACAACATGAAACCTCTGCCAGAGGACCCCAGATTTTTTGCTTCCAAGGAAGAGATTTTATTCAAGGCAGGATTTGACGGAACACTAAAAGCCGACCTGGCCAGAGAAAAGTCAGAACCAGTTAAGGCCCCGCGCCAGGTTCAGTTTTCCGCCGGGGTGAAAGGCCAATCCCTCCTTCTTCCTTCAGGACATAAACCAGTTGCCTATGCGGCTAAAGGAAACATCAATCCAGCCATGGGGGCAATAGAGATGTGGGTAAAACCCCTTGGTTGGCAACAACTAGGTACCAAACTGCAATGGTTTTTCTGGACAGACAATAACGGTCCTACCTTTTTAATCCCCAATACTGGATTCTGGGTCGCCGTGACCGGCGGCGCGGAAAACAGAGAAGTGGAGTACCCTGCTGACACCTGGATACACTTTGTTCTCACCTGGGCTGACAGACAAATCAGACTTTATGCCAATGGTGAAGAAAAACTATCGGCTTTTCTTCCTAACCGGTTTGAGCCTGAAAAAGATTTCGGTCTCTTCGGACCAGGCAGCGGTAAACCAATGCTGGTGGATGAACTAACAATTTATTCCCGCCCATTATCATCCGGAGAAGTAAAAAACCACTATCGCCGCTATTTCGGAAAAAACCAATTCACCAAGTTGCCAGAGGTAGATTGCCTAACTACGTTTTTCCAGGGTGTGGGTAAAATTCTCGGGGTAGCCTATTTCAGAAAAAGGCCTTTTTCGGCGGGAAGTTTGACGGTCAAACTGGAGAACGGGAGGGAGATACTCGCGGAAAAACAAGGCGATTACTTCCCCAACGAAGGCGGTCTCTTTCTTCTGGAAAACTTGCCTGTGCCATTACCCCCGGGAAAAAATTACACCCTTTCGCTCTTCCTTCAATCAAAAGAGACAGGAGAAAAGGTCATAGTCCGGCTACCTTTCTCTTTCACGCCTTATCCCTGGTTAGGAAATACGCTTGGCCTTGAACCCAGGGTACTCAAACCTTGGACGCCAATGAAAGAAAAAAATCAGGTAATCCAAGTAGTTGGTCGCCAGTATACCTTAGGACAAACAGGACTTTTTTCCCGTCTGACAAACCAGGGACAAGAAATGTTGGCTGCCCCGATGAGAATAGAGGCAGTTTCTGCCGGTGAAACAACTCTTCTGGCTGGTACCGGAGTGAAGGTCTTCAAGCGGCAAGAATCTCAGGTTGCCTGGCATGGTTCCGGTAGAGGAGAATGGCGCAGGGAAAAACTCTCTGTCAGGATAGAAGGAATGATGGAATATGATGGACACACCTTATTAACTTTCACCTTTTTCCCAGAGGGAAAGGAAACCCGCCTGGATAGATTATCTCTGGTTATCCCTCTAAAAGAAGAATTTGCCCGGCTCTATTTAACCCTATTTGGTGTCGGTCTGCCTCATGGGGTCGGAGGATTTTTGCCTTACGGCCAGCTGCCAACCGCTGAGGGAATGATCTTCTCCTCAAAAACCTGGTACGAATATCTGGGCTGGGATGGATTGTTACAAACAACCGGCATTTTTGATTTTCGCCAGGCTACGGAAATCAGCGAGAGAAAACTGAAATTGGTTAAAAGATGGAAACCGACCTTGGGCAATTTTATTCCTCAACTCTGGATAGGCAACGATGAACTCGGCTTAGCTTACATGGCTGATAATGACCGCGGCTGGGTAGCGACGGATGGGCAATCAGCCATTACCCTGGAAAGAAAAGGTTCGGTAGTGGAATGGAAATTTAATTTTATCTCCACACCCTTTAACCTTAAAGAAGCACGCCAGGTGACGCTTTCTTTTCAAGCCACTCCAGAAAAACCCCAGCCGCCAAATTGGCGCAAGCACTTCTGGAGAGGCCCAAAGAGAAATGACAGCGGGATTACTTGCCAGTGGTTGTCTGACTCAGCCGGCTGGGATGAGGCCGGTGTAGGGCCATATCCTTACAACCCTAAAGGTTCAAAAGCCGCGGTGGAAAAGATGCATTCTGAAGGATTAAAAGTAACACCCCACTTGGATACTTCCTCTCTTAACTGGGGAGGGAAAACCGTTAGAGAATTTCAGGCAGAGTGGGATTCCGGGGGCGTTCAATATAACCAAATCTTCACCAGAAGCAAAATTGATTTTGCTGTCTGGAGTCACAAGAAATGGAAGGACCAATATGGGATTGACGGAGTTTATTTTGATACCGGAACACCCAGACCTAATTATAACACCATTTCCGGAACAGCTTACTATCTACCTGACGGTCGAATTCAACCTGGATGGACAATGTTCGGCCAGCGAGAGTACTACAAACGTTCCGCCCACATTTTCGGTAATCTCGGCACTGAATGTTTCAGCTGGTCCTGTGGTTATACTGGGCCTCAGATTGCTGGCTGGCAATGGGCCGCCGTTCCAGGCGGGGAATACCGGATTGACTACGCCATGGACTATTATCCTGGTCCTTTTGACCTGATGCGTATTTTGTCTAACTCCGGAAAGTTTGGCACCATCATGATGTGGATGGGCTTGTCTGAGTATGTGAAAAAAAACGAAGCCCCTGAAAACTACGAAAAATTCTTCAGGCATATGTATGCTATGATGCTTCCTCTGGACTCTATCTGGGCATTTGGCAGTTTTGTCCATCCGAAGTGTCTCCAGAATTTTTCCATAGCTGACCCGGAGGTAAAGTTCGCCGGATTTTGGAAAAACCCTTTTGTCTCCTATCTCTCTCCGGCAGAAGAAGTAATCACCAGTGTCTACTACAAACCAGACGGTCGCGCTTTGCTGATTCTTTCCAATCTTGGCTGCCAACCACAGTCTGTGCCCCTGAGAGTTCATACCAGCAAGTTAAACCTTGATGTCCAAAAAACTGAAGTAACTGATGGAGAAAAGGAAGAACTGCCCAAACCCAAGGCTTTAACTACTGCCTGGCATTACTGGATTAATCGAGGAGGAGCCTCGCTAATTTCCGATGACCAAAACAGGGAGATAAGGACGCAGAAAGAAAAAGACTCTCTCCTCATTGAAGTTTTCATCCCTGGTCACGATTATCGGTTAGTGCTGGTCCAACCACGATAAGAAAAGTTGACGGAAAAAGGAGAAAATGTTATACTAATCCAAAAGGAGAATCTATGGAAAGGAAAGACTGTGGCTTCACCCTGATTGAGTTGTTAGTCGTCATCGCCATCATCGCTATTCTCGCTGCTTTACTTCTCCCTGCTCTTTCTCGGGCCAGAGAACAAGCCAGAAGAGCCAGATGTATCACCAATCTAAAGCAAGTTTATACCGCTATGCGGATGTACGCCCAAGACTATGATGATTTGTTTCCTGATGACCGCCGGTATGGCACTATCTTTGGGGGAGCCCGTTATATCAGCCCAGCGGGTCAATCCCTGGGACTTTTAATTCCCAGATACGTTAAAGAAACGGCTTTATTCATCTGCCCTTCTTCTCGGGACACCAGGGCTGAAACCTGGGTGGATAAGCAGACGGGTAAGGATAATCAGGGAAATACCCGGGCCTGGGAACAATGTACTCTTAACCGTTCTCATTGTTCCTACGCCTACTGTGCTGGTTTAAGCCCCCAGTCTAACTCTGAATCAGTACTTCTCGCTGACAAGTTAAAGGTGTTTGATAACCCAGCAGCCAGTTATCCCTTCCTTTGGTATAATCCCGCTAACCTTTACTGCCAGACCACCGATAGCCACAGAACTGATGGCATCAATGTCCTCTATGTTGGTGGGGAAGCCACCTGGGTGGCCACCAGTAAAACCGGTGGGAATTATGTTCTACCGAGAGAAAAACTGGGTAAGGGAGAAGTTCAGGATGTCGGCTGGGTACCGGCCGGTCCATCCACTATGGGAAATATCCAGTTGATGTTTAACCCGGGAATCGGCGGAACCTTTTTCTAAGGTGGCATTCCCTTGTAAAAAACATGGAGGTAAAAAATGGGAAGAAAACACCAGAAAAAAGTAGATGCTGGGTTCACGCTGATTGAACTTCTGGTGGTGATCGCCATCATCGCTATTTTGGCTGCCATTCTCCTGCCAGCTCTTTCCCGAGCTCAGGAGCAAGCCAGGAAGGCTACCTGTCTGGCCAATTTGAAGCAGATAGGTCTTACCACTATTATGTACTGTCAGGATTATGACGATCGGCTACCGCCATTACCCCTAGATTACTGGCAAAAGGATAAACTGCGTTATTATCCAAATACTACTGTCGGAGACCGTTATGGACCTTTGGGCCTGGTCGCCAAGGCTGGATATGTAAAATCACTTCAAATTCATCTCTGCCCCAGTAAGTGTTACAACGATTACCCAGTGGCCAGAACCACTGCAGCCAATTTTTATCTCTTTTATCAGCCAGGAGGACCACTTCCTTATCCCTACGGGTGCGACACTATGTATTCTTATAATGGTCGGCTGAATGGTACCTGGGAGCCGTCTTCCCCTCCTTTGCCTTATAAGACTTCAGCCAACGGTCTTTATCACTTAGCAGTAAGAAGAGGTTTAATTTTAGCTTGTGACGCGATCCAGGTGGGACCAACCGGCTTCGGAGAGAACTACTTCCGCCATGGCGCTTTCCGGGAGCAAGCAGGATACATTTGTCCTTTGGGCGCCAATGTTGTTTTCTGTGACGGCTCGGCGAGATGGGCAAATAACTACGCCGGTAAAGACCAACCAGGCAAGTTTATTAGCTGGTATCGGTACAAGCAACCTGGAGGTAATAGCTGGTGGATTAGTACCAATAGCGCCGCCGGAGACCATATCTGGGACTATAATCAAAATACCCTACCGTAAGGTCAATCACCAGTATTGCTGATTCTGTTTGCTCGTTTAGGGAAAAACGGTTATACTTTTGCTAATTACGAATTCTTTCCAGGAGAAAACGTGGAAAACTTTGTTAGGATAGTTCCCTGTTTGGATATAAAAGACGGTCGGGTGGTGAAAGGTATCCATTTTGTCAATCTTCGCGATGCGGCTGATCCGGGAGAAGCAGCTCAGGCTTACGCTGAGTCAGGGGCTGACGAAATTGCTTTTTTAGACATCACCGCTACTGTGGAAAAAAGGCGCACCAGATTTGACGTGGTTAGAAAAGTAGCCGAGAAAATAAGCATTCCTCTGATTTTGGGAGGAGGACTGGCTTCTTTACAAGACATTGAACAAGCCTTTGAGTGTGGAGCCAGCTGCGTCTCTCTTTCCAGTGCCGCTTTTCGTCAACCAGAACTGGTAGAGAAAGCAGCCAGGAAGTTCGGTTCAAGACGAATTATTGTCGCTATTGACGTTGATGTGAATGAAAACTTACCTTCAAAACGGGAGGTCTACATTGATGGGGGCCGTACCGCCACAGGAAAAGATGCAGTGGAGTTTGCCAGGGAAATGAAAGACCGGGGGGCCGGTCAGGTTTTACCGACCAGCAAGACAGCAGATGGGACAAAAGAAGGCTACGACCTCATCCTTACCAGAGCCATTGCTGAAACCACTAGATTGCCAGTAATAGCCAGCGGCGGAGCCGGCTGCCTGGACCATTTCTATCAGGCAGTCACTGAAGGAAAAGCCAGTGCGGTGTTAGCTGCTTCTGTTTTTCATTTTGGTATCTTCACTGTCAGGCAGGTGAAGGAATATCTAAAAGCCAAAGGGGTGGCTGTTAATCTCTGACCAAGAGAGTCCCTAAAAATAGGGTTGGCTTTATTTGCGGTTGTCAAGATTGCTGCCCATTTTTTTTTGCCAGCGTTCTTTTTTCAGACGAAGATGTTCTTCAGCCAGAATAAAAATTTCATTCGGACTCTTCTGTTGACGGGAATAAGCTGCTCCCCCAAAGAAAAGGGTAACGGTTTTCTGGGTGCCATTAAGGAACTTTACCGGTA
>JAMWDF010000129.1:604-6674 GCA_023818865.1 Candidatus Omnitrophota bacterium | reverse complement strand
AAGCGGTGACAATAGAACAAGGAATTTTTTTCGGCAAGAAATCAAGTACCTTTCGCCGGAAAATATGCACACCAGAGAAAGTGTACCTCCCTTGATTGACAGGCAGAGTGAAATTAACTATTTGCTCTTCCCGGCCAAGTTCCACTGTCAAAGGACCAATTGCTGGTACCAGGAGAATGGTTGCGTCTGCCTTTTCTTCCAAGTGCTTTCTAATTAAGCAAGACAAATCCCAATCAATCAAAACGTCAACGTTATGCACCAGAAAATGCTCTGCCTCACTCACCAGAAAACTTCCCTCCCTTAAACTGCCGCCTGTTCCTAAAAGTTGTTCTTCTTTTAAAATCCTGATGTCCAAATGGTACCTTTGGGCAATTCTTCTGGCAGCAGAGGCTACCCGGGTTTTCTGGTAGCAGGTATTCACCACTACTTTTTTTAAGTGAAACTGGGAAAGATAGCTGCAAGCCAATTCCAGAAGGGACACCCCGCAAACAGGCGCCAGGGCTTTAGCTGTGGAACCAATGACTGGTCGCAGCCGCCTGCCCTCTCCAGCTGCCAGAATAAACCCAGCGATGTTTTCAGAAACCATTCTTGCTCCTCTGCATTTTCAAGTTTATCATAAATAAGACGCTGGGATGATATCATTGCCCAACAATTTCAGAAAGCGAGAAAGAAATGGAGAAGGAAGGCTATAATCGGTTGGAGACACTCCAGAAAATTGCTCATCAGCAGGGCACTCCGGTTATGGTGATTGATCTGGAGCAGGTTCGGAGAAATTATCGCCGTTTCCAGAAAAACCTACCTGGTGTTCAGATTTATTATGCCGTCAAGGCTAACCCGGCCCCGGAGGTGGTAAGAACCCTTTACCAGATGGGAGCCAGTTTTGATGTGGCTAGTTTGCCAGAGTTTCATCTTGTTAGAGACAACATCAAGCATCTTCTCCCCCAGGAACAACAAGAATTCATCTGGGACAAAATTATTTACGCCCATCCGGTGAAGATGATTAACACCCTCCATGAACTTGAGCCTTTTAAACCCCTGGTGGTCTATGATAACTTTGACGAATTGGAAAAGATAAAAAAACATTGCCCCAGCGCCGGTCTGGTCTTAAGATTAGAGGTACCGAATGAAGGGTCAGCCGTCAACCTTTCCTCCAAATTCGGGGCCAGCCAGGAAGATGCGTTAGCTTTGATTGTTAAGGCAAATGAGGCCGGTTTCACCGTGGAGGGATTGAGTTTCCACGTCGGCAGCCAATGTACTAATTTCACCAATTACCACCAGGCCCTTTCCCTGTGTGCAGCTGTATTTGAAGCCGCGGAAGAAAAAGGTATTACGTTAGGAAATTCCCGGACCGGTCGGCGGATTCTGGATATTGGGGGAGGTTTTCCGGTTGAAGAATATTCTGCTGGAGCGCCTCGTTTTGAAGTTTTAGCCGAAAACCTCCTTAAACAAATCCAAGCAATTTTCTCGGAGGAAATAGAAGTCATTGCCGAACCTGGCCGGTTTCTAGTAGCCAACGCTGGCACTCTGATTGTCTCGGTAATTGGCCGAGCATTTCGCCACGGAAAGATTGCCTATTATATTGATGATGGCCTCTACGGCACCTTTTCTGGGCAGGTTTTTGACCATCAGCTGTATACTCTAAAATCTTTTAGAGATGGACCAGGAGAAATCTGCACAATCTTTGGTCCTACCTGCGATGGCTTTGACACGGTTTCCCCTAACACCAATGACCCGCAGTACCCTCCTGGCTATCTTCCTAGAATGGAGTTAGGCGAATTTCTGTACGCTGAAAATATGGGCGCCTATACCCTGGCCTCAGCCAGTAACTTCAATGGCTTTCCTCTCGCCAAAGTAGTTTGCCTCAATCACTGACCACAGGAGAAAAAATGAGATACCGAAAATTAGGAAACTCTGACTTGTTGGCTTCCAAAGTAGCTTTTGGTGCCTGGGCAATCGGTGGTTGGACCTGGGGTGGTTCAGACGAAGCAGAGGCAATAAGAGCCATTCACGCTGCTATTGATGCAGGCATCAACTTTTTTGATACTGCCCCGGTCTATGGATTTGGCCGGTCTGAAGAAATCTTGGGTAAGGCTTTAAAGGGAAAGAGAGAGAAAGTTATTATTGCCACCAAGTGTGGCTTGGTTTGGGACAAAAAAGCCGGCGAATTTCATTTCCGCTCTACTGAAGAAACCATTACTGACTCTGGAAGGCTGGAAATTTACAAATATCTGGCGCCTGAGTCCCTTCGCCTTGAAGTAGAAAAAAGTCTCCAGAGGCTCCAAACCGACTATATTGACCTATACCAAACCCACTGGCCGGATAACACTACCCCGATTGAAGAAACGATGGCGGAATTGGTTCGTCTGAAAAAAGAAGGAAAGATCAGGGCAATCGGTGCCTCCAATGTGAGTGTAGAACAACTGGAGAAATACCAAGCCATCGGCCGTTTAGACACTGACCAGGAAAAGTTTAGCCTAATTGATCGGCAGAAGCTAACAACTAATATCCCCTGGTGTCACAAACATCAGGTATCTTTTCTGGCTTATTCCCCTTTAGCCCAGGGATTGCTGACCGGCAAGATCAATCTGGATAGGGAATTTCCCCCAAGTGATTTGCGCTCAAAAAAACCGAGGTTTGTTCTAGAAAACCGAGCTTTCATTATGTCTTTTCTTGGAGACATCCAGCCAATAGCTGAGAGAAGAAACATCACTCTGGGGCAACTGGCCATCGCCTGGGTACTTAACCAGGGAGAGCACATTCACGCTTTGGTCGGCGCCAGAAATGTCAAGCAGGTGCAAGAGAATGCCGCGGCTGGAGAAATCGTCCTTTCCACCGAGGAAGTGGGTTTTATTAGCAAAATGATCAAAAAGCACGGACCCAACATCATTTAATTTGGCTTTGGACTGCCTCAATGAAAGCCAGGATGTTGTTTACAGGCACATCGCCTTCCACCGCATGGGCTGGTCCGAAGATATAACTTCCTGCCTGACCCAAGACAAGCAATTCTCTGGTCGCCTGGCGAACCTGGTCAGGAGTGCCGTAAGGTAATAAATTCTGAGTAGAAAGACCGCCAAAAAAGGTCAATCGGCCCCGATACTTCTTCAGCAGAGTTTTCACTTCCATCACTTCTGGCTGAAACGGATTAAAACAGTTGACCCCGATATCCACCAGGTCATCAAAAAGTTCATCCACATCCCCACAAGAATGGATGAAGACATATTTCCCCTCACCATGGACCGCCGCATACATTCGTTTTAGCACCGGATAGATAAACTCTTTCCACAGTCTTGGCCCCATCTGTAAACCGCGCTGCTGTCCCCAGTCATCTCCAAAGTAAACAGCGTCAATCTCAAAACGGCAGGCGTGTTTAATCTGAGCGATATTATACTCAGCGATTGAGTTCAGCAACTGGCGAACAAAAACTGGATGGTCGTAAAAATCCAGCATCAATTTTTCCAAGCCCCGCATTGTCCAGGCTCTTTCATAGAGAGAAAAACCCAGACAGAAAACCCGGAAACACGTTGGGTTTGTAGCTATTTTTACCGGAATATCTCGGAAAAATTTTTCATCAATTGGATTAGGCCAGCAATAACCTTTTAAATTTGGTTCAGGTAAAACTGTTTGGCAAACAATCCCAATATCCCTGTCTACGCTTCTGTCCCAGACCACACCAAAAACATCCCGGTATAAGTTCTTTCCAACCTTTTCAAAAAAGCCAATTTCGTTACCCAAATTGAGCAAATGATTATTCAGATACGGCTCAATCTCCTCAGTTTGCCAGTGAACCTGCAGTTTCTCCCTGGCTTCCTGGGTAAAACTGAACGACCAGGGCACATAGGGTGGTCTCCTGCCTTCTAACACCTCTCTGACTACCTCTCGTTTAGTCACACCCTGGCCCATTTCTCTTTACAGAAGATTGGAATGTTTACTAGGATGTTTTCCCCCAGGGAAAAATCTTCTTCCTCAATCAGGGAATAATCATTCAATTTAAGACTCAGCACTCTGTTTACCTGACTGGAAAGAAAGTTATTTTCAAACTGAGTGATCGCAGCCAGGTTGGTGAAAACAATTTTGCCACCAGACCACAGGAGATTTCCCCGAAAAATATAGTTGGAACATCGGGGAAAGGTAATTCTCATATCTTTTCGGTTTATATAGATGTTACTGACCAGGCTATTATTGCTAGCCATATGGTTATGAGAAGGATAATCTACCTCAACTGCCAGATTGTTCTCTACCAAACAGTGGCTAGCTTGCTCATCCAGATAATAAGCTGAAGCCCCGGGCGGCCGGCCACCTTTTATTTGGCTCACCAGATTTCCTCTGAGAGTTACATTCTTGCAGAAAGTAATGTAGATAGCGGCCCCATCAGTTAACTGGGTAACTGCTTTTTCAATACTGTTGGCCTGGATTAAATGACCATCCTGAGAGCAGACGATCGCGCTGTAAGGGGTGTTGAAAATATGATTTTTGATTATTTTAGCGGTCCTGCCAGCCAACCTAATGCCAATTCCACTCCGATAGGAGGTGCCTACCTGGTGAAGCCTATTGCCTTTAATTTCGTGGTCATCACCCTGAAGATTTATCCCACCTGCACCGGTATGATGAATTTCACAATTTTCCACGCGGATACATTTTCCTTCACCTCGGATTGCCCAGGCTCCGGTACTAAAGACCGATACCTGGCGAAACTGACAGTGACAAACATTTCTTAATTCAATCGCTCCTGGATACTCACAGGCACCAAAACCGCCGGCTCTTAACGGACTGCCTGAGCCGGCAAGGGAAAAGTTAGAAAAAGATATGTCTCTTACCGGTTCATCTTCCTTTCCCTGGAGAAAAATAATGGTATCCAGAATTGGCGCCCAGACTTCAGTTTCCTCTATTTCTTCTCCTGACCTCGGCCAATAAACTAACTTTCCCTGATTTCTCTCCAAGTACCATTGACCCGGGTAATGCATTCCTTGCTTGAGATTCCAGACAACATAGGTTTTCACCCCGAAGGCTCCAGGCGGATGGCCAGAGGGCGGGGAAAAAATAAGCTTCCTTTGCCTGGAATCATGCTTGGCTACCCCCACCAGCGACTCATCCCAGCAATGGTGCACCGTAACTTCGGCATTGACCGGGTCAAACCACTTCCCTATATCTCCTTTTTTATAGATTAAGGTGGTAAGTTCTTTCAAAGAAGGCTTTCTATCCCAACCGCCATAGGTAGTGGACATCCAATGTCCATCAAAGACACTTTCATGCTCCAGAAAACCTTTTTCCGGAAGCCTGGCCCGGGGCACTGGAAGCGCATCAACATAAAGATGCCGGAAATCCCACTTCCTTTCTCTTACCTGAGGAAGATAAGCCACCCAGAACTTGCCTTCTTTCTTCCACCCAGTGATTCTTTTGGCGCCTAGAATAAACGTTTCTTCCCCACCGGCCCCTTCAATCACCAGACCGTTGTCTTCCGGCCCAAGAATAATCGGTTCTTCAAGAAAATACCTACCCGGGGGCAGGAAAATTCTTTTTTTCTGGGTAGGATTTTTTCTCAACCTGGCTAGCCGGTTACCAATCTCATTCCCGGAAAAAATTGGTAAGTGTTTCATCTTCGCTCATTATTTTCTGCTAAGTTAGCCTTTAAAGTCAAACCAGCTGCGACTCTGTGATATAATTAAAGCCGCAACAAAAGATGGGGGTACTGATGGCTCAGAAAAAAACTACTGCTATTTCTCCTACCCGAGCTGAAGATTATCCGGAATGGTACCAGCAAGTAGTCAAAGCCGCTGACCTGGCTGAGAACTCGCCGGTCCGAGGTTGTATGGTCATCAAGCCTTGGGGATATAGCCTATGGGAAAACATTCAGAGAGCCTTAGACGAAAAATTCAAAGACACTGGCCATAAGAATGCCTACTTCCCTCTATTTATTCCTTTGAGTTTTCTCCAGAAGGAAGCCGAGCACGTAGAAGGATTTGCCAAAGAGTGTGCGGTGGTGACCCATCACCGGTTAGAAACCGGGGAAGATGGAAAACTAAAGCCGGCTGGAGAACTGGAAGAACCGCTGGTCATTAGACCAACTTCAGAA
>JAMWDF010000129.1:0-594 GCA_023818865.1 Candidatus Omnitrophota bacterium | reverse complement strand
TTGCTCAGTGGGTTCAGTCTTACCGCGATTTACCTTTACTCATTAACCAGTGGGCCAATATTGTTCGGTGGGAAATGCGCACCCGACTTTTCTTAAGAACCACAGAGTTTCTCTGGCAAGAAGGGCATACGGTTCACGCTACAGCTGAAGAGGCTATGGCCGAGACAATGAAAATGCTTGACATCTATGCAAATTTTGCCCGGGATTATCTGGCCATCCCGGTCATCAAGGGCGAAAAAACTCCTGAGGAAAGGTTTCCTGGCGCTGTTTCTACTTACTCCATAGAAGCGATGATGCAAGATAGAAAAGCTCTCCAGGCAGGCACTTCTCATTTTCTTGGTCAGAACTTTGCCCGGGCTTCTAATATTCGTTTTCTCAACGAAAAGGGGCAACTGGAATACGCCTGGACAACCTCCTGGGGGGTTTCCACCAGACTGATTGGCGCCATCGTTATGGCTCATGGTGACGATAACGGGTTGGTCCTTCCGCCAGCGATCGCTCCCGCCCAGGTAGCGATTCTTCCAGTTATTCATCAGGAAGAAAACCGGGCTGCAGTAATGGAATACTGCGAAAAGCTGGCTCGTTCTCTCGGAA